>CAZYOX010000206.1:0-7911 GCA_964649285.1 uncultured Bryobacterales bacterium
GACTTGTTCCTGTTCTACTTCTTCTGGGAGATGATGCTCATCCCCATGTATCTGTTGATCATCAACTGGGGTCACGAGCATCGCATCTACGCGGCCATCAAGTTCTTCATCTTCACTCAGGCTTCGGGATTGCTGATGCTGTTGTCGATCCTCGGCTTGTACTTGTTGCAAGGCCAAGCGACGGGCGTCTACTCCTACGACTACCAGGATCTGCTCGGCGCCAATATCGATCCGGCGATCGCGACGTGGCTGATGTTGGGCTTCTTCATTGCTTTCGCCGTCAAGCTGCCGATGTTTCCCTTCCACACATGGCTGCCGGCGGCGCATACGGAAGCTCCGACGGCAGGCAGCGTGGTTCTGGCCGGACTGCTGTTAAAGACCGGCGGATACGGTCTATTGCGATTCGTCATTCCGCTGTTTCCCGAGGCGAGTCGCGATTTAGCGCCTTGGGCAGCGGGTCTAGGCGTCGTCGGCATCATCTATGGCGCGGTATTGGCGTTCGGCCAAACCGATCTCAAGAAGCTCGTGGCCTACTCAAGCGTTAGCCACATGGGCTTCATCCTGCTGGGAGTGTTCGCATTCAACGAGATCGCCTATCAGGGCGTGGTCATGCAGATGGTCTGCCACGGCGTGACCACGGGTGCGCTATTCATCATGGTGGGATTGCTCTACGAACGCATCCACACTCGAGACATGACGCGCATGGGCGGCTTGTGGTCGACGGCTCCGCGCTTTGGCGCCGTGATGATCTTCTTCACGATGGCGTCCGTGGGGCTGCCGGGGCTGGGTAACTTCATCGGAGAATTCCTAACGCTGCTCGGGTCCTATCAAACCCTGCCCGTCACGACAGCTGTCGCTTGCCTGGGCCTCATTCTCGCAGCCGCTTACTCGCTGCGTCTGCTTCGCTTGACGCTGCACGGCCCGAACGCGCAAAACTGGTCCTTCGCCGATTTGCACCCGCGCGAAACCGTCGTTCTGGCCGTATTAGGAATTGCCATCATTTGGCTCGGCGTTCATCCCCAACCGGTGATCGACGCGGCCTCCGCAACACTCCAGCGCGTCACCAACGTCTACGCCGGTATTTGAGCCCATGCACCCGATGAACCTCACTGCTCTATTGCCCCTTCTCATCGCCGGCGGCGCCTCGGTCGTTCTCATGGCGCTGGTCGCGATCCGCCGCAGCCACGGCCTCGCGGCAGGGTTCACGGCGGCGAGCCTGTTTGCAGCGCTGGCTGCCGTGCCGGCGGCGCAAAGAGCCGTAGGCGCCCCCGATGCTCTGTTCACGGTCGATTCCTACGGATTGTTCTTTATCGCCTTGATACTGGCCACAAGCATCTTGGCCGTCTGCTTGGCGTACGACTACTTCGAAAAGCAAAAGGAGAGGCAAGAGGAGTTCTACCTCCTGTTGCTGCTTGCCGTCTCTGGCGCGGGCTTCCTATCCGTCTCGTCGCACTTCGTCTCGCTATTCATCTCCCTGGAACTGCTGAGCGTCTCGCTCTACGCGATGATCGCCTATTCGCGGCTGCGCACCGGGTCGGTGGAAGCGGCGATCAAGTATCTCGTACTGGGTTCGGCCTCGGCAGCCCTGCTGTTGTTCGGCGGCGCCTTGGCTTACGCTAGCCTTGGCTCGATGGAACTAGCGGATCTGACGGCCGCGCTCGCTCAGGCCAATGCTTCGACCGACTTGATCCTGCTGGCAGGCGTCGCTTTGCTATTCGCCGGAGCCGCCTTCAAGCTGGGCGTAGCGCCTTTCCATCTGTGGGCCCCGGACGTCTACCAGGGCGCGCCGGCCCCGGTCGGAGCGGTCATCGCGACGATTTCGAAAGCGGCCATGACCGCGCTGGTGTTTCGCTATTTCGTCTCCGAGGGGACTTTGGCCGACAGCCCCTTCCTACAGACTGCGGCCGTCGTTAGCGCCGCTTCGATGCTCGCCGGCAATCTGCTCGCATTATTGCAGAGCAACCTCAAGCGCCTGTTGGCCTATTCTTCGATCAGCCATCTCGGTTATGTCCTAGTGGCGCTGATGGCATCGCCGGCCGATGGTCGCGAGGCAGCGGCCTTCTACATGGCGGCTTATGCTGTTTCGCTCATTGTTGCCTTCGGCGTGATTTCGGCCCTGACGGAGGGCGGCGCCGCGGACGTCGACGACCTAGCGTCCTATCGTGGACTCTCCCAGCGGCGCCCTGCTCTTTCACTGGCCCTGACTTTGTCCATGTTCTCACTGGCGGGCATTCCCCTCACTGCGGGATTCATCGGCAAGTTCTACGTGGTGCTTTCCGGCGCTGACCGCGCGCTATGGACGCTTGTGTTCATCCTCGCCGCCTCAAGCACGATCGGTTTGTATTACTACTTGCGGGTGGTGGTTTCGCTCTACAGCGACGGTCCGGCGGCAAGTCCGGCCCAGACCAGCGCAAGCGGCTCGTTGCCGGCTTCCCTCGCCGTGGGCGTCTCGGCCGTCCTGATCGTGGCGCTGGGCGTATTCCCGCAGCAACTCGTCAACTACCTCCATGCGGCGGTCGCTTCGCTGATTCCCTGACGGCCGCAAGCTGCCTTCCACGTCGTCGTCCAACATCGCCAGGTTCTCAATATCGGCCTACGTCGTCCGTGATACGGCGAGTATGCAGCGAAAGGGCACGGGCATCGCGAGAAAGCGGCCGCGCCGGTTCCCATTTGCTCCCGGCCACTCTAGCGGGGTGCATCTCTACCTCTCGGATTGTGCCGTTCTGTTTCTCGAGCGCTTCCGTTTGCTTGCCGATCAAATCGCACGGGCTCTTGACGTGCTCTCACTAGACGCCTGCTATTGGATCAAGCTGGCTCATCGGCTCGAATGCGCGGCTGCGCGACGCCAAAATGGAACTGGATGCCGGGTGGCCCCACATTGACAAGGTCGCTGCAAGGGGGGCGGACGTCTACACGGCGAACAAATTGCGCGTCGATTTTACCTCCTTCCTTGCGTTCGCGTCAGCCATGCAACCCATCAGTGGATGCCGCATGAATCGTGGTCTCCTTCGGAATGGATACCCTCGTGGAAAACTCCGGGTCGTTCGCTGAAGCTAGGCGCTCAAGTTGTTCCTTGGTACACCCTTGAACGTCTCTCCAGAGCGTGCCGACGGCTCAAGAGAGATCTTCAGCCAAGCGTCAAAAGCGTCGGCCGGCTTCTTCAGCGTCTTAATGGTCCAGGCGTCATAATCCGCTCGCTCAATTCGGGCGATGCCGGACTGCTGGGTTCCAGTTGCATCAGCGGCGCATGCCTCGGCATGCCTCCGCGGCATGATTGCATTCGTCGTAGTAAAGAGCGGGCTCAGCCTACCTCTACGGTAGCCTTGGATGGCCGCAGCGCTTCCTTCCACCGCCGGCCGCAGGAGACCAGAACGACTACCAGACACACGATCATCAGCGCTGTGACCGCGCTGTTGACGTAGCCTTGCATATCCTCTTGCGGAAGGAAATTGTAGAGAATGTTCTGAACTCCGGCAATGGCGGTCGTGGTGGCGACGAAAGACAGGGGAAGCAAAGTCACCCAGGCGTAACGCGCCCGCCCGAGGTTGATCAACATGCTTGTCCCAATCGCGAGAGCCACTGACGCCAACAACTGGTTCGCTACGCCGAACATTGGCCACAGCGTCGAAATGCTGCCTGTGTAGATGAAGTAGCCCCATGCACAGACCACCACCAGGCTGGAAACAGAGGCCGCCCAAGGGGAACTCGTGTTTTCGAACGGCTTATAGACCTTTCCCACGGATTCTTGCACCAGGAAGCGGGCCACGCGCGTCCCCGCGTCGATCGTCGTCAGGATGAAAAGCGCTTCAAACATGATGGCGAAGTGATACCAGTACGACATGAGGCTCGCTAGGCCAGGGATGCCGCTAAAGATCTGTGCCATGCCGACCGCCAGCGAGACGGCGCCGCCCGTCCGCCCTTCCAAGGCCTCGCCCACCTGCTCGCCAAGCATGGAAAGATTTACCGGATCCATGCCGAGGCTCCCGAAATGCCCAGTCTCCACGTTAATCGCGAAGTAGTCAGCTGGAAACAACGCGCAGGCCGCGAGCAGCGTCGTCACGCCGACAAGGCCCTCAAGGAGCATGGCGCCGTACCCAATCGGCCGTATGTGCGATTCGCGATCGATCATCTTGGGGGTCGTTCCGGAGGCGATCAACGCGTGGAAGCCCGATATCGCGCCGCAAGCGATCGTGATGAACAGGAACGGGTACAACTTACCAGGGATGATTGGTCCACCTCCCTCGGCGAAGCCCGAAACCATCGGCATGCGGATCGGCGGGTTAACGACCAGCACACCAATGATCAGAAAACCGATTGTTCCCAACTTCATGTACGAGCTCAAGTAGTCGCGCGGGCACAGCAAGAGCCAAACCGGCAGCACCGAAGCCAGGAATCCGTAAACCGCCAGCAACACGGTCAGTTGGTCCTTGTCGAACGTAAACCAAGTGGCCAAAGAGGATTCCGCCACGATGCGGCCGTAGAAGACCGCCCCCAACATCATCGCGACGCCGAATACCGTCGCCTCCCGGATGCCTCCTCCTTTGCGAAATCTTTCCATGTAGAGGCCCATGGCCATCGCCAACGGAATGCTTGCCGCGATCGTAAAGGTCCCCCAAGCGCTGTCTCGCAAGGCGTTCACCACGGCCACGCCTAAGCCGGCCAAGGCCACGACGACGATGAACAGAATCGCCACGGCCGCCGCCACTCCGGCAACGGGGCCAGCCTCGGCCCGCGCGATCTCAGCTAGCGACTTGCCCTTGTGGCGGACAGAGGCGAACAGAATGATAAAGTCATGAACCGCGCCGCCCAGCGTCACGCCGATCAGCAGCCACAGGAACCCCGGTAGGAATCCGAACTGCGCCGCCAAGGTTGGGCCGATTAACGGGCCAGCCCCGGTGATAGCAGCGAAATGGTGTCCAAACAGGACCCACTTGCTCGTCGGCGTATAGTTCTGACCGTCGCGCAGCTCGTGAGCCGGCGTGGTTCGAGAGTCGTCGAGAACGGCTACCTTCGTGGCCAGGAAGGCGCTGTAGTAGCGATAGGCTAACGCTAGGAAACACAGCGTTCCCAGCATGAAAGGAACCGCATGCATGGATTACGTATACACTCCGATCAAGCTCAAGAGGAAAACGAACAAACCAGGGTAACACTGGCGGCTCCTTCAAGCCACCTATCGAGCGCGCACCTTTCGCCCTTTAAGCGATCTTGGAAGGTTCGCCCTGATGCTTGAGCAAGTCGTAGCCCTCCGAACGTGCAACATACGTGGCGGCAGTCATATCGCCCGCCACGTTGAGCGTCGTGCGGCACATATCGAGAATTCGATCAATTCCGAGTATGATTCCGATCAGCAGCGGATTGACGCCGATCGAGGCCAGGATGCCGATGATGAAGGGGATCGACCCCGACGGCACGCCCGCGGTGCCGACGCCCCCGAGAATGGCTAGGTATACGACGGAGAGCTGTTGCGTCAGCGTGAGGTCTACTCCCGCCAGCTGCGCGAGGAACAGCACCGTGACGCCTTCGTATAGCGCCGTTCCATTCTGATTCGCCGTCGCACCGATGGTCAGCACGAAACTATTTATGTGGGAGGGAACGCCAAGTTCTTCCTCGGTAATCCGCAACGATGTCGGCAACGTGGCGTTGGAGGAAGACGTGGAGAAGGCCGTAAGCATAACCGTCTTCGTGCGGCGGAAGAATTCCAAGGGCGAAATGCGCGACAGGAAGTAGACCGACAACGAGTACACGCCGAACATATGCAACAACAGCCCGGCCATGACCGTTGCGACGAACCACGACAGCGAATACAACAGATCGAACCCGAACCTGGCCGTGTTGGTAAAAAGCAATGAGGCGACGGCGTAGGGCGCGAGTTGCATGACGATGTCGATGATCTTCGTCACGATCTCGAACAGGCTCTGCATGACGTTCACAAAGGGCGCGGCTGCTTCCGGCGGGATCAGCGTAATTGCCACGCCCACGAGCAGCGCAAACATCATCAGATGCAGCATGTCGGGCGTTTCGCGGGCCGCCGACGTGATCGGGTTGGAGGGAACCAGCGTCTTGACGGCTTGAACGAGCGGCGGATCCGGATTGTTTTTTCCTTCCTCCGCATCGGCTACGCTTGCCGTCGCCGCGGGGCCGTAACGCTCTGTAAGCTGCGCGGCCGTATCGGGGGAGATACGCCGGCCAGGTTGGATCGTGTTGGCCAGCGTGAGCCCGATGAGGACCGAAATGCCTGAGATCACGACGGTATAGCCGAGGCATTTCAATCCCAGCCGTCCCAGCCGCCGCACGTCGCCGACCTGGGAGATGCCCACGACAAGCGAGGAAAAGACCAGGGGCACGACGAGCAACAGCAGGAGGCGGAGGAAGAGCGTCCCGATAGGTTCCGTAACGTTAGCGACGGTCCAAACGATGGCCGGGTGATCACCGCCCAATCCGAGATTCGCCGCTAGACCGGCCGTCACGCCAACTGCGAGGCCGATGAGTATTCGATTGTGCAGCAGCATGCTCTTTTAGGGCACAACCTCTTGTCGGGGTGAGACAGCCTTATGCGGAAAGCAAATAGCTATGAGGTGTTCACTGGACGAGTTTCCATTGTACGCAGGAATCGCCGCTGCGGCCTGCGCATCAGCGGAAGTTAAGCTCGACAAGAGTTGTCGAGTAAACTTCAGCCGACATGAATAAACGGCCGCTTGGACGGATCGATAATGGCTTTCCGCAGGATCTCGCGCGTGACGGGCGCAACATCTCCTTCGCCTAGAAACAGAAAGCGAAAGATGTAGCCGATAGGAGCGCCTTCAGTCCATCCAAAGTAGGCATGGGTCAAGCGCTTGGTCCGCTTTGAGATCTGGATTAGCAGCGCAGCCAAAGCGTTCGGGATGGATGGACTGCGGGCCCGCAATATGTTGTGCCCGCCGACCCGAACTCCAGTTACGTGCAAGGAAACGTCGAACTCCGAGGCATCCCCTTGATCAATCTCGGTGAAAATCAGGTGCTCAGAATCAGCGAGGTTGTGGACATCACGCGTGTGCCGATCCTTCGCATCGTACTCGTCGATGGTGCGGCTGCGGGGTCGATGGGGAACGAGACGGATGGTTTGGTCAGCGTCAGCGCCAAGAATGGCCAGAGCGGCATCGTCGAATACGACCTCGCTAATACGCAGCTCCGTGGAACGCAGCGCACGAAAAAGCAGCGACATGAAGACGATGAAGGCCACGAAGAAGGTGGCAATCTTGATGCCTTCGGGCCGTTCAATGATATTGGCGATCGTGGTGTAGACGAATATGACGGTGACAGTCGCCCAGATCCAGCGGGATCGCTCTTGCCAGCGGATGATCGCCACAGCCACGGCGGCTGACGTCATGAGAACGAGCACGCCAGTTGCGTAGGCTCCGCCTTGAGCATCGACGTTGGCGTCGAAGAAGACCGTCACGGCGAAAGCGATCATGGTAAAGACGATGACCAAGGGTCGCGAGGCCTTAGCCCATTGCGGGCCCATCCCATAGCGGGGTAGGTATTGAGGCACCAGATTCAGCAGGCCAGCCATGGCGGAAGCTCCGGCGAACCAAAGGATCATGATGGTGCTGACATCGTAAAAGGTGCCGAACTCATCACCCAGGTACAAATGAGCCAAGTAGGCCAGAGCCCTGTCATTGGCTTCGCCGCCCGGCAGAAACTGTTCTGGTTCGATCAACAGGGTCGTAACAACGCTGCTGCCCATCAAGAACACGCTCATGATCAAGGCAGCCCACAGCAGCAGCTTGCGCGTGTTACGGATTCTGCCGTGCGGCGAATCCGCTGAGTCGCCCTCGTCGCCGCGCACCAGGGGCATCACCGCCACCCCCGTTTCAAATCCCGAGAGGCCTAACGCCAGTTTGGGAAATAGAATTGCCGCCACCGCAAACATCC
>CAZYOX010000207.1:0-7879 GCA_964649285.1 uncultured Bryobacterales bacterium
AGTCGACGCCGATCGTTGCGGACGGCGTCATGTACGTCACCGAAGGCCCTGACAACGTGGTCGCGCTCGACGCCGCCACGGGCAGGGAATTCTGGAAGCACGAGCACAAGCTGCCCGCGCGCATCAACGTGTGCTGCGGCCGGGTCAATCGCGGCGTCGCCTTGCTGGACGACCTGGTCTACATGGGCACGCTCGACGGCTACCTCAAAGCGCTTGACGCCAAGACCGGCCGCCTTGTTTGGGAAAAGAAGATCGTCGACAACGAGGCTGGCTATGCGCTGGCCATGGCTCCGCTGGTCGTCAAGGACAAGATCATCATCGGCCCGGCCGGAGGCGAGTACGGCATACGGGGTTTTCTCGACGCGTACGACGCCAAGACTGGCGAGCGCGTTTGGCGCTTCAACACGATTCCTGGTCCCGGCGAGAAAGGACACGAGACTTGGGAAAACGATGCGTGGAAGACGGGCGGCGGATCGGCCTGGGTCACGGGCTCCTACGATCCGGAACTGAATCTCTTGTATTGGGGCGTCGGCAATCCCAGTCCTGACTGGAACGCTGCCGTGCGGCCTGGCGACAATCTTTACACCGACTCCGTGATCGCCCTGAATCCTGATACGGGCGAGTTGAAGTGGCATTTCCAATTCACGCCGCACGACGAGTGGGACTACGACTCCGTGCAGGTGCCCGTGTTGGTCGATATGCAATATCAAGGCCGGCAGCGCAAGCTCATGCTCTGGGGCAATCGCAATGCTTTCTTCTACGTTCTAGACCGTACGGACGGAACGTTCTTGTTGGGAAAGCCCTTTGCGAAGCAGACTTGGGCCGAGGGGCTCGACGAAGCAGGACGCCCAATTAAGATCCCCGGCATGGGGCCGAGCGAGGAGGGCAAAGAAGTTTATCCCAGCGTCCAGGGGGCGACCAACTGGTATGCGCCGGCGTTTAGCCCGCGAACTGAGTTGTTCTATCTCACGACCTGGGTCGACTACTGGGGTCTCTTTTATACGGGAGAGCCGGTCTACACGCCAGGCAACCGCTACGACGGCAGCGCGGTGGCGCGCGTCTACCCGAACGCCATGGAAGAGAAGGAACACGGGACAGGAGCGATCCGTGCTCTCGACCCGTTGACCGGCGAGGCGCGCTGGGAGTTCAGCACCCTCGGGGTCTCGGAAAGTGGATTGTTGGCGACATCGACGGACTTGCTCTTCTCGGGGAGCATGGAAGGCCACTTCTTCGCCATCGATGCGACCGACGGCAAACTGCTTTGGCGCACCCAACTGGGCGGCCGTGTGGCCAACTCTCCGATCACTTATGAGGCAAACGGCCGCCAGCAGATCACCGTAGGGTCGGGCGACTCCCTTTTCACGTTCCGGTTGGAAGAGTAGCTGCTTCGTCGCTCGGCGGCTCGGGCCGAGGAAGCAGCGCGCCGAGCCCGACCCAAGCGACTTCCATCACGAGCAGCCAGAGCCTGATCAAGATCGCTACGGCGAAAGCCGGCCCAGTCGGCATCCAACGCGTGAGCAATAGACCCAGCGCTCCTTCGCGGATGCCCATACCCGACGGGGAGACCACGGCGAACGAACCGGCCAGCCAGGCAGCTGCGTAGCTGGAGCCCATGAACGTCGTGCCGCCGGGCCCCAAATGGAGCACTCCCCGGATCATCATGGCTACGCCGGCGCACAGCATGATCCACGCGCCCGCGTATAACGCCCAAATTCCGAGGAGCGCGCGCCAGCGAATCTCCGCCTTCTCGTAGTCTTGTCCGAGGCGCCGGAACAAGAACCCAGCCCATAGGTTCAGCAGTCTCGGATGCACTACGGCAATCGACACAATGGGGAAAGCGACGAAGACGATCTGTTGCACTCGACCCAAGTCGGGAAAGGCCTCGCTAAGGCTCCACAGGGCCGGGAGCAGTGCCGCCAGAGTTGTCAGCACTAGGTCCACCACCGTCGCAGCCAATGCCGAGGAAGGCTTAACGCGCCATTTCTTAACAAGGTATACCCGGCTGGCCAACGCCCAAAAGCCGCCGGGGAGAAAGCGGCTCAATTCCGCCTGTCGCACGACGCGGTATACGGCCGAGTAGGGGACCTGCCGGCCGAAGGAGTTGACGAGCAAGTTCCAGCCCAGCGGCCGGGCCCAGAACCAAGGAGCGCAAAGTGCCGCCGATGCAAGCAGATAGCCTGGCGTAAGATCCCATTCCGCCTGGCGGATCTGGCTCCAATTGGCATGGATTACACGACCCAAGAAGTATGCGATCAGCGCCGGGACGAGGAACTTCGCAACTTGCGCTGTCTTGCGGAGCTGTGATTTACCAGCCATCGCGGTTCGCTGACTCCGCCAATTCTCAGGCTAAGGGAAACCCCTCATGGAGCTTGTGCGTCTGCTCGATGGTACACTTGCTTGTGCGAAGTCCCCTGTCCTGAATGGAGTACCAACAGATGATTAGACGTCCGCATACTCGCTCGCGCCGTCTCGATGGAACCTCGGGGGAGGCATCCGTACCACCCGTCGCGATCGTTCTCCTGGTTCTCATCGCCGTTCTGATCGGCGCGACTCTTTATCTGTATTTGGAACTGCGCGCAGCGAAGACGCAAATGGCGAACCAGTTCCAGGTATATGACGAACAGCTTGCCGCCTTGGAAGGTTCGGTCAATCGCACTTCCCGCGAGGTCGGCACACAGGTAGCCCAAGTCAAGGGCATGGTCGCCACGGCGGAAAAAGAAATTGCTGATGCCGCCGTGCAAGTCGAGAAAAAGGTGCTCGGCAGAACCGCAACCTTGGAAAAGGAACTGGAGCAGACGCAGCAACGGCACCAACAAGCTCTGCAGGCCGTTGGCGGGCAGATTAGTGAAGTCAGCGAAGTCGCGTCGGCAGCTAATAGCCGCGTGGGAACCCTGACTGGCGAGGTGGATACGGTCCGTACCGATCTGACTGCCGCTCAGGAGGAGCTTCGGCAAACAATTGCCGACCTGAAATCGGTCAAGGGCGATCTCGGAGTTCAGAGCGGCCTTGTCGCTACTAACGGCACCGAACTCGCTGCGCTCAAGCGCCTGGGGCAGCGCAACTACTACGAGTTCGATATCCAGAAGAGCCGCACGAGCCAAAAAGTGGGTCGGATTCAGATCCGACTGCGTGACACGAACGACAAGCGAAATCGCTTTACCATCGACGTGGTTGCCGACGACAAGGAAATCCAGAAGAAGAACAAAACTCTCTTGGAGCCAATTCAGTTCTATGTCATTGGCTCGAAGGTCCCCTATGAGATCGTCGTGAACCAACTGGAGAAGAATCGCATCGTCGGCTACCTGGCCACTCCTCTCGATGACGGTTCTCGGACTCCCGGCGCGTCGGAATAGCCCAAAAGGGTTTGAAAGTTTGGAACTCGGGCGGCTGCTGGCCGCCCGAATCTTTTTTGATGGACGGCAAGCGCGGATTTCACTACGCTGATTGGTTGACGCCGGTGCGGCGAAGACCTTATATAGCATTCGGGACGTACGTCCCTAAACTGGCGGCGTACGGGTCCGGGGCCCCTCGGAAGCTACACGATGTCGCCTTTGCCAGACATAGCGCCGCAGGATCTGCTCTTAGGACTCGCGTCCACCGTACTACTGGTGTGGACCTTGCTGGTCATCGTGCGCTCCCGGTTCGGGGACGACGCATTAGCCGCGCCTTCGCTATACGACGAAACGCCTGGCATGTTCCAGAGCCTTTCTCCTCGCCGCCCGAACCGGCAGCTCTCGTTCATCGGCTCGGTATTCCTGCATCTGGCGGCGATCTCGCTGCTGCCCTGGGTCGAGGAGTTCGCGCCGGGCAAGCTGCCGTTCCGCGTGCGCCCCTATGACTTCGTTGTTGTTCAATTCAAGACGCAAGACGCATCGCTGAAATTGCCGCCCGACATCGCCAGACTGTTGCCGCCGCTGGCTCCTGTCCAGGCGACTCCTCCTCCCGAGGCGGAGGAGAGCGACGAGGACGATCCTGGACGCGGAAATCGCCAGCCCGTCCCCGAGCCGGAGCCAAGACCTGCGGGCGGTTCCGAACAGGCCCCGGAGCCTCCCCCTCCTCCTAGGGTGATTGAGCGGGCTGAGATCGACTTTGCGGAACGAGTCGCGCCGCAAAGGCAAGCCCTCGTTGCGGACGCTCCGGCGCCGCGCACCAGTATTCCCGCGCAGCGTGGCGCTGATCTTTCGCAGCAGCTTGTCGCACTAGAGCCTCCCAAGCTTCCCGATCCCGGAATCATTCGTGATCCGGTTGCGGCGGCTCCCGCCGCCGAACTCACCGTGGCTCGGGGAAATATGCCCGAGATCATCAGAGGTTCCGGCGACGGCCAGCCCCCATCCGTCCGTCCGTCTCTGATCGAGTTGGTGGGAGCGGCTCAAGGATCTGCCGGCGCCAGCGGCACTGCCCTAAGCGATGCAGAGAGCAAGGCTATTCGCGAACTGTTGGGCGAAAGCTACGGCAGCGGCACATTGCGTGATCTTTTGTCGTCCGCGGGCGCGGGCTTGGGTTCTGGTCCGGGCGCGGGGGATGACTTGGGGCCCGGCATCATTGGCGAGTTTGGCGGACCCGGCTATGGCGAAGGTTGGCGGGGTCGCGGCCCGGTACCGCGCAGGCTCCACGGCATCATCGTCATTTCCGACGAGCCGGCCATCCCCGAAGCCGCGGGAATCCTCAAGGGCAATCCAGTCTATACGGTCTACCTGGAGGTTCCTGGATTCGATCGCAAATGGATTCTGCAGGTTTGTGAAGTCGAGCAGCAAAGCGGCGGTTTGCAGGTTCAGGATGGGGTCATACGCATCGTGACCAACAAGAAGATCGACCCTCCTTTTGCGTTCCGCCGCGTCGGTCCCCGGATTAAGTACGACAATCTCGACCCCTACAAGACGCCGCCTCGCGTGGTGCTCTACGCAAAGGTCGACGCCGCGGGGGCCATCAACGGCCTGCGCGTGGTTTCCGGCCTCGATCCGGAGACCGACAAGCGGATCCTGGCCAGCGTGCAGCAATGGGACTTTCACCCGGCCTATCGTGACGGGGAGGCCATCGCGGTGGAAGCTTTATTCGGTATTCCTTTGCGCTAGGGTTTGCGCTGACGGCGCCTCGGAGGGCGTCGATCCCTTGAATGTGATAATCTCAGGGTCGGTCCGAGTCGCTCGCCAAGCGTCTGGGACTAGAGGCGCGTTTAGCAGCGCAATTGGCAAGGTGTCAATGACTTGCTCCTTTTCCGGTCAAGAAATTCCGACTGATAAGCTGTTCGTGCTTTACTATCCGCCGTCGATGGTGCACCTGAACTGGTCGCACTCGGTTTATGCCGCGGCGCGCGCGAGAGAAGCCCTAAAGGCGATCACGGATGAGTTGCAATCATTCCGGTCGCGTTATGTCGTGGGGCCGAATTTCTATTTGCATATGACCATTGGCGCCGTAGGGTTGGCCTTGCTGGCATACACTGCGGTGACGTTGGCGACGCGAATGAGTGAAGCGGGATTCCTCTCGCTCTTTGTAGCGCCCTTCGTTGGTTTGATCTTGACGCTGTACGGCCGCTTCCGATACCGCGCCTATGCCGCTCGCAAGGCCCTGTGGAACGAATCCGGCAAGGCCGCGGCCGCGAAGGAATTGCAGGAGATTCAGGCGGCAATTAACGCCATGGACGCTGACCCGACGGCAGAGACGGCCGCCCCGGTGATGCGCCGCGAATGCCCGGAAGTGTTCTCCTCCATCGCCTTCCAGGGCGCAAACTTCCGAGCCTTCACCTACCTCGACTTCGTGCTCTTCCGCCAGTTGAAAAACCCGACCCAGAAGGAAGAGCTGCCCGAACACCACAGCCTGAATCGTGACGCCTACTATGTCGGGGAAACGGTTTATGATTCGTGGCGCACCTTCCAGCGCAATCGCACGGAGACCGAAGATCCGCGCTTTGTCGGCAGCGGCGGCAAACGCGGCGTCATTTAAAGGTTCCCGTTGCCTCTCGTGCGGGCTGCCTTCTCCCGCTACAATCTGAGCGGGAGGCAGCCATGAAAGTAGCCCTCAAGATCGTACTCGGACTCGCCGTTCTCTACCTGGTCCTGATGCTGGGTTCGGGTTTGGCGATTCGAGCATTGCTGTCCACCTCGTTAGGCGATCGGATTCGAGAGTCTGCTCAACGATCCTTGCCAGTGGAGGTATCGCTCTCGGGGGGCGCCTTCGATCTTGGCCAGTGGATGCTGTTTCGTCCCGCATTGGCGCTCGAAGAGCTGCGCGTGGGCAATCCCAGCGGCTACGGCGACGGGCCGCTATTGAGCGCCGATCGCATATTTGCTCGCGCCGGCTTATTCTCGCTTCTCGACGGCAACATCGACGCGCTGGAGATTGACGCACCCCTGCTGCACGTGCAGACGAACGAATCGGGCCAAACGAATCTCGACGCTCTGCTCGCTGCGATGCAGGAACCGAACCCGTCGGCGCAACCGTCTCCTGAGGCGTCCGAGCCGCAGAGGGAGCTTTCGATCGACAGCCTCCACATACGGGACGGCCGCGTGGTCTACTCCTCTCCGGGGGAGCCGGACTTCGTCGTGACGGGTTTCAACCTGGAGGCAAGCGATATCAGCCGCGAGCGGCCTTTCGACTTCTCGGCCCAACTCAGCCTCTTTGAGGAGCGGGCGATCGACGTTGCATTTGATGGGGTTGTCGGCCCCTTCGCCAGCGATTCGTTACCGGCCCAAGGGACTCTCGACATCGACTGCGCATTAGGCCGCATCCCGGCGGATTTTCGGCGGAAGACGCTAGGTTCCTTCTTGGAGGATCCCGGCGCCGACAGCGCCGCGCGGATGGAAGTCCAGTTGGAAGGCGACCTGCTCGGGACGGTTAGCGGCGCGGGTTCCATAAACCTCAAGGACATCCGTCTCGGCCAAACCGGCGATGTGCAGTTTCCGCTGAACGGTCAATCCGAGCTTCTGCTCACGCTGTTGAATCCCATCGCCAATCCAGCCTTTCACATCATCATGCCCGAGGCCTCGCTGGCCTTCGGATTGGGCCGCTGGGAGGGAGGCGTCGAGGTGCAGTACGACGGGACCACGCTCTCCGGTAAATCGACAGGGGCCATCGACGGCGTCGACATCAACCAGATGCTTACGGCCTTTACTGACGCCGGCGGCGTGGCGTTCGGCAACCTCACTATGCCGCGTTACGAGATACGTTTTGCGGGCCGGGACTCGGAACAAATTTTCAACTCACTCCAGGGGACCGGCCGAATCGAGCTGACGGATGGCCGGTTTGAGATGTTCGATACCTTGCAAACAATCGAAGGCCATGCGCAGAAGCTGATTTCGGGTGAAGCCCCGGCGTCGGGGTCGACGAGTTTCGTTGAGTTCAGCACCGATCTCGCCGTACAGGATCAGCGCGTTCAGACGACCTCGATCGCACTCCAAGGCAGCACGCTGCGCATCGACGGCGAAGGTTCTTTCGGCTTCGATCAATCGCTCAATCTCGACTTGCGCAGCGCGGTCAGCGGCGCGCTGGCGCAGTTGTTAGGCGGGCGGCAAGACGCGGAAGGCGTTGCCTGGGTGGTTGTGCCCCTGCGAGTTCGCGGCAGCGTCGCCGACCCTTCCGTAAGGCCGGACTTGGCGCGCCTCGTGCGAAACGAAGCGATTCGCCGCGCCAGTGGTCTGCTCGACTCCCTAATCGGCGGCAAGACGGAAGAAGCGCCAGCCGAGGGAGAACAGGAACAACCCAAACCGCGGCTGCCCTTCAACTTGCGCGGCCTGCTGGACAAAACCCTCGGACCCACTGAAAAGCAGCAATAAAAAGGGCGGCGAATCCGTGCTCGCCGCCCCTTCGGTTCCAGCTGTTGAAAGCCCTAGAGGCCCTTCTCGCCCATCATCTTGACCAGGTCGAGCACGCGGCAAGAGTAGCC
>CAZYOX010000208.1:0-7799 GCA_964649285.1 uncultured Bryobacterales bacterium
AGGCGACGTTGGCAGAGGCAGAGCGTTCTTCAACGGCGCCGGGAAATGCTCGACTTGCCATTCGCCGACAGGGGACCTAGCCGGGGTTGCGTCGAAGTACCAAGGGCTGCAGTTGATGCAGCGAACGCTCTACCCGCGCGGCGCGAAGGTCATGTTGACGGTGACTTTGCCTTCGGGAGACAAGGTAACCGGTGTGCGCGAATACCAGGACGAGTTTGCGGTAGCTCTTCGCGATGCCGCCGGCAAGTATCACTCGTTTTCCACGTCGAAGGTGACGGTTGAAACGGATGCGCCGGCCGAAGCTCATGTGGAAATGTTGCCGAAGTACACGGACGACGATCTGCATGACTTGATGACGTATCTGCTCACGCTGCAATAACCGGGGACGAGACGACGCCATGAAGCATTTGGACCTATTCGCAAAGACGCTCGGTCTCGCGGTGATTCTGACCGGATCTTTGGTTGCGCAAGATGTGACGCCGGAGATGCTGCTGCATCCGCCGGCCGATTCGTGGCCTACGTTCCACGGCGACTATTCGGGCAAGCGGCACAGCCCGCTGACTCAGATTACGCCCGAGAACGTCGGCAATTTGTCGTTGGCTTGGGCCTTTCAAACGGGTGGGTCGACTTCCATCAAGGCGTCTCCGTTGGTGGTCGACGGAGTGATTTACTTCAGCGTTCCCGATATTGTCTGGGCCGTGGATGCACGCACGGGAAGGCAGTTGTGGAAGTATCAGTATCCGGAGAACAAAGGCTTTCACATCGGTTCGCGCGGCGTGTCGATGTATAAAGACTGGCTCTTCTTCGTGACGCCGGATGCGCACCTGATTTCGCTCAACGCAAAGGACGGCAGCGTCCGCTGGGATGTCGAGGTCGCCGACGCCAAGCGCGGTTACTGGATGACGCTGGCGCCGTTGATCGTCGGCAATCATGTGATGGTCGGCCCGTCGGGCGATTTCGATAACCTGACCGGTTTCTTGAAATCGATTGATCCCGAAACGGGTGAGACGCAATGGCGCTGGGACAGTACGCCTCCGGCTGGCACGCCGGGCGCAACGACGGGCGGCATGATGTGGATGACCGGCACCTACGACGCGGAGGCGAATCTCGTCTACTGGGGTACGGGCAATCCGACGCCGGTGCTGAACGGCCGGGTGCGGCCGGGCAACAACGAGCATACGGGCAGCATCGTCGCGCTCAATCCGGACACAGGCAAGTTGGTTTGGTCCTTCCAGCCCTCGCCGCACGACACGCACGACTGGGACGCGGCCGAAGTGCCGGTATTGATCGACGCCGAGTTCAATGGACGCCAGCGGAAGCTGATGTTGCAGGCTTCTCGCAACGGCTATTTTTTCGTGTTGGACCGTCTGACCGGCGAGAACTTGCTGACCAAGCCCTTTGGCCCGGTGAACTGGGCCAGCGGTCTGGACGCGAAGGGCCAGCCCATACCCGATCCGAAGAAGGAGCCCGCTCCGGACGGTCGGATTATCGCGCCGGACGAGGCTGGGCTGACCAACTATCGTTCGCCTAGCTTCGACCCGGCGACCGGGCTACTGCTCGTCAGCACGCATCCGAGCTATGCGATTTATTTCAACAAAGAGGCTGACGGCGCATTCGGCTGGGCAGGAGCGGACTACAGCGTTTGGGGTACGGGCGTGCTTAAGGCGATCGATTACAAGACGGGCGAGATTCGCTGGACACACGACTTGGGCGACGGGACGCCCGCGGCCGGAATCCTAACCACCGCGTCGGGATTGACGTTCACGGCCGATATCCCCGGCAATTTGTTGGCATTGCGTACCAGTGACGGCAAGACGTTGTGGCACGCGGGCGGCGGCGCGCGCATGCAGAGCCAGCCGGCGACTTACATGTTGGATGGCCGGCAATACATTCTGACCGGCGTAGGCGGCGTGCTGTACGCTTGGGCCCTGCCGGAGTAGGGGAAGCGTCCGCTGATATACTAGCGGCGTCCGCCCTGTACATGGTCAAAGACGGGATTTATTACGGCGTCGGGTTCACCGTCGCCGGCCTCCTCATCAGTTTGGCGTTTCATCCGCTCTGGGCGGCGCCGCTGTTCCTGTTGGCCGTGTTCTGTCTGAACTTCTTCCGTGACCCGGAGCGGGAGATTCCCCAAGGCCCGGTGGCGGTGTCGCCGGCGGACGGTAAGGTCGTACACATCCGTCCGCTGCCGAACGGCGGCAAGCGGATCAGCATCTTCTTGAATATCTTCAACGTGCACGTGAACCGGATACCCGTGGCTGGGGTAATTCGTTCGATCGAGTATCGACCTGGAACGTTCGTGATGGCCCACCGGGAAAGCGCGTCCGACGAGAACGAGCAGAACACCCTGGTTGTCGATCCTGATGACCGGCGGGGCGGTGAAGTGGTCGTTAAGCAGATCGCCGGGCTTATTGCCCGTCGGATTGTGTGCTACAAGAAAACCGGCGACCGGGTTGCCAAAGGGGAGCGGATCGGCATGATGAAGTTCAGCTCTCGGATGGACGTGTTCCTGGGACCCCAGTGGCGCCTACAAGTCGGAGAGGGCGATCATGTGGCTGGAGGCAGCTCGGTTTTGGCCCGTCTCGACGACGGCGCGACAGGTGAACTAGACCATGCGTAAACCTTTACAGAGGGATCGGCCGCCTTATGCACTGCCGACGATATTTACCGTCGGAACGATCTTCTGCGGCTACTACTGCCTGATGAAAACGGTGCAGGCGATATCCTTGCCGCCCGAGTCGATCGAGTTGGCGGCTCGCTACTACAATCACGCGGCAATGGCCATTGGTTTCGCCGTCTTCACCGACGGCATGGACGGGCGGATCGCCCGGGCCACCGGCGCGGTTAGCGAGTTCGGCAAAGAGATTGATTCGCTGGCGGACTGCATTACCTTCGGAGCCGCCCCCGCGACATTGGCGTTCGCCTGGGGAGTGCGATCGCCGGAGTTGCGGCCGGACCTGTGGCTGGCCGACTACTTCCCGGCTCTGGGCTACTTTGTGACGTTCCTTTTTCTGACTTGCGGCGCGGCACGGTTGGCGCGTTTCAACGTGCAGAAGAATCCGGTGCCGAAGAATCCTGGCTTGCCCGGCAAGCGGTACTTTGTGGGCTTGCCGATTCCGGCAGCGGCAGGCATGCTGGCCGCGGTGATTCACGCCTTGAACGGACAGCCGATCGACAACTGGTGGCCGGGCGGAGTTTTCTGGCTCGCGTTGGTGGGTTTCCTGTCGTTTCTGATGGTCTCGAACTGGCGTTATTCGAGCTTCAAGGACGTGAACTTCATGAGGATCCCTTGGATGGGGGTCATTTTCTTTGCCACGATCCTGTACTTGATTTGGAACTTTTCACAACCGGTGCTGCTGACCATCGCCAGCGTGTTTGTCTTCAGCGGCGTGTGGTCGCGGGCTGTGTGGCTAGTCAAGCGCAACAAGGGCGGTCAGGCCGAAGACGGCAGCCCAGCCGAGTCGGCGACGTGAGATTCCTTTGGGCATGGTGCGCCGTATTGGCGCTGCTGGCAGGCTCCGGCTGCGGCTACCAGGTTGCGGGGCGAGCCGATACGATCCCCGACGAGGTGCGTACGATTGCGATTCCGCCGTTTGTGAACAACACGACGGAGTTTAAGATCGAGCAATTCCTGGCGGAGGCGGTAACGCGGGAGTTTCAGACGCGAACGCGGTTTCGCGTGGTGAATGGAGAAGACGGCGCCGACGCCACCTTGCGGGCTACCGTACTGACGTTTTTCGCCGTACCCGCCAACTACGACCCAAACACCAATCGCGCGAGCACGATCAACACCTGGACGCAGCTCCATGTGACGCTCTCGGAAAGCGGCTCGGGTCGCGTGTTGTATCAGAACCCGAACCTGCAGCATCGTGAGCGCTACGAGGTCGCGGCGGACCCGCGCGCCTACATTGAGGAGCGCCAAGCGGCATTGTCGCGCTCCAGCACGGCGATGGCTCGAGAGTTGGTTTCGGCGGTCTTGGAAGGGTTCTGATCGCCGATGAAGCCCAAGGCGTTCACCAAGTCGATTCAAGACGGCAAGACGGAAGCGGGGTACCTGTTTCTCGGGAGCGAAATGTTCTTCCGGGATCGTTGCCGCCAGGCGCTGAAAAAGGCGGTGATCGGCGATGACGCTGAGGCCTTCGTTGAGGTCGACCTCAAAAAAGAATCGTTGACGAGGCTGTTGGATGAGACGCGCAGTCTGTCGCTGTTTTCGCCCTCACGGCTGATTGTCGGTCTGAATGCCGAGGCAGCATTGCCGCGAGCGGGCTCGGCCGCCGCCGACCAAGCGCAACAAGAAATGAAGCGCTACTTCGCGGACCCAACGCCAGGCGTCGTGGTCGTGTTTGAGTGCACGAAATTCGACGTCCGTGAGCGAGACGACCAAGCCAAAGCGGAACGTGTGGCCAAGTTCTTCAATGTTGTGCCGGCAATCGTGGAAATGGATCGCCTCGACGCCCAGGATACGTTCCGGGCCGTCCAGGCGCTAGCCGACCGCAAAGGGCTTAAGGCGGAGCCGGACGTCTTGGCGGAGCTGGCGGACATGCTAGGCGGCGATCTGGCGCGGCTGGAGAGCGAGCTGGAGAAGCTGTCGCTTTACGCAGGCGAGAGCGGCACTATTACCCGCGCCGACGTCGAACTGCTGACGCCGGAAGCGAGGCAGGGCGGTGTGTTCGAATTGTCGGACGCACTCGCTCGCAGAGACCGAAGCCGGGCGCTGGAGATTGTGAATACGTTGACGGCGAGCGGGGTCTATTGGCCCATGCAGATCACGCTGCTGGCCGGGTTGTTCCGCCAGGCCCTGGCCGTGCGAGAAGCGAACGCCCGAGACGCAAGACAGGCGGTCTCGGCGCTCGGCCGCCACGGCGTAAGGATTTGGCCCAGTCGGGCGCAACAGCTATTGGGCGTTGCTGGTAAGTTTTCGAAGGGCGAACTGGAAAAGGCGTTGACCTGCTTTTTCGAGGCTGACCGGGACCTTAGGCGCGAACGTCCCGATGACCGCTTCATCATCGAGCGGCTGATTGTCGATCTCACGGCCTAAAAGCAAAAACCGCGCTGACTGGGCGCGGTTTTCAAAGCTGTGCTGAGTCCCTGCTTAGGCGGGTTTCAGCTTATTCCGGCGGATCGTCAGGCGCGACTTGAGGCGATCGGCGCGACCCTTCTTGATGAGGCCCTTCTGGACGGCCTTATCTAGCGCACCAACGGTAGCGCCGAGCAGACCAGACACTTCCGCATGATCTCCGCCATCGGCGGCCTTGATGAATTTTCTCACCTGCGTGCGCATCCGGCCGCGCATCTCGCGGTTCACGGTAGCGCGCTTCTCGTTCTGTTTGATGCGCTTGATTGCTGACTTATGATTCGCCATGACTGTCTGGGTCTTTACGCAAAGAGGGCCCGAACGTGAATCCGGGCCCGCCCGTCGCGACTGATGCCGCTCTTCTGAGAGTAGCTTGCCGCTTAGGGCGTGTCAACCGGTCCTGGCGCCGGCGCGGGCCGTGCTAGCATTCGAGCCAGCGGTATGAAGAGTAGGGCAGGATATGTGTTGGCAGGGGGGCGAAGTTCCCGATTCGGGCGCAATAAGGCCTTTGAGGATGTCGACGGCAAGCCGATGGTCCTACACGTCGCTGACAGGATACGTTCCGTCGTCGATAGCGTTGCTCTGGTCGGGCCGGCGGGCCTCTTGGGGGACTTGGGATTACCCGTAGTCGAAGACAGCATAGAAGGCTTCGGTCCGGTGGCGGGCATTCTAGCGGCTGTCGAGGACTCGGCGGCGCCTTGGGTCTTGGTTGTGGCTTGTGACCTGCCGAATATCCGGCCGCGGTTCTTGGAAATGCTGTTCCACAGGGCGGAGTGCTCGAACGTGGACGCGGTCATTCCTTTGGCCGCGGATGGGCGGGAACAACCGCTCTGCGCTGTTTACAACAAGAGCATGGTCGAGCCGCTGCGCCGCGCGGTCGAAAGCGGAAGGGCCAAAGTCACCGAGGCCATCAGGGGTGTGAACGTGGCGTATCTGTTGGCGCCAGAGTACGCGGCATTGGACCCTTCCGGCGAAATGCTCCTGAACGTCAACCGTCCCGGCGACCTGCTTAGGCGCCGCTAAGGCAGTCGTCTAGTTGCGTTTCGGTGATCGCCCCCTGCTTGATGATGTTCCACTGCGGCGAGGTGATGTCGACGGTCGTAGCGGGAAGCCGGTCGGTCTCGCCGGCGTCGAGAATTAGATGGACGCGACCATCCATGGTCCCGAACACTTCGATGCCGCTGCGGCACGTTGCATGTCCGGAGCGATTGGCGCTGGTGGCGATAATAGGCCGTTCCAAGCATTCGATCAGCCGGCTCGGGACAGCGTGCGAATCTTGCCGGACGGCAAGTCTTCCAGAGTTTCCGGTGACCTTAAGAGGCAACAACCGCGACGCCCCCGTGATAATCGTCAGCGGGCCAGGCCAAAAGCGGCGCGCGAGCAAGAGAAACTGCGGGCTGAGCGAATCGGCGGCGTAGTCTTCGGCCATAGTTAGCGAATCCACCAGGATGGGCAAGGCGCGATGGAGTTCGCGGCCCTTCGCGTGGAATACCGCCGCAATGGCGCTGAGGTTGAAAGGATCGGCAGCCAAAACGTAGCCGCACTCCGAAGGCAGGGCGATGACGCGCCCGGCGCGGATCGCGTCAGCGGCTTTTTCAATCGGCCGCTTGTCCGAACCGTCAGGCTGCGTTTCGATTATTTGGGTACGCAATAGAGAAACCGCACGGAACACCGTTTGGAGCGGCGTCTTCGCTCCGATTGTACTCGAACGGCGGCGACCGGGGCATCGTTGACCGGTTCTTGTCAACTGCTTCATAATCAGACGGTTGCGAATTCCCTTGCTAGCGCTCTACCTGGCGATCTCAAGCTGCCTGATGATCTCCAGCGGCCTGACGCAGACTCGGCAAGTCGTGGCGTTAGCGCGGAGCGAGGCCCCATTCTTGACCGGCGGATCGGACGCGCCCGGCGAAGGCAATGTGTTCGAGGGAGAGTCGCTGGACAGCTACTACCTTCCGGTTTGGATCGACTATCGAGACGGGGCGCGCTACGCGCTCGGCGTGGGGTCTGAGGCTCGCCTGTACGACGAGCGAATCGAGTTGCAGGGCGTTTCGCTTGAGATCGTCTCGCCCGGAGCGAGTGGGCGCCCGATCATTGCCGCCGGTCTGAGCTTTCGACCTTCCAGCGATTGCCGGGCAACGGTGTACTCGGACAGCGGCGATGCGGCGACCGCGCAGGTGTCGGAGGGCCGTTTGGAAGTCTTCGACGCCGCGGGAGATCAAGTGGGCTCCGTCGAGGCTGCGCAGGCGAAAACGTTTTGGTTGGATCGCGGCGAGATTCGAGTGCAGGGGAATCGAGGCCCGCTAGAGATGGCTCGTATCTTGGTACGGGAACTCAACTATCTTCTGCTCCTGGAAGAGGCGGCGCCTCCCTTTGGACGAAAGCGCCGCGAATTGCTGAATCGCTTGGTGGACTCGACGAACGGAATTTTGATGTCAGACGCGGATGTGCGCCAGCGTGGCCTGGCGATGGACGAAGAAGCGGCCGCAATCGACCCGCAACGAGTCCTGCAGACAGCCCAGACCGTGAGCTTCGAGATACACCACGAGGTAGGGTGGGATCGCTACGGGTGCGGCAAGCCGGATTGCGGGATTGCCGCCGGACCGGCTACGGGTTATCCGTTCGGAGGGGATGCCCGGCTGATCTCCCCGCAGCCTTTTGGCTGCCGGCTTTGTGGCCCGGAGGATTCGGCGGACCGGTAGCCGGCAGGCGGGGATCGAGGAGAGCG
>CAZYOX010000209.1:0-7766 GCA_964649285.1 uncultured Bryobacterales bacterium
TCATACGGACGGCTGCCCTTGCTCAAGTTTTCTTCCTTCGGACCCAGGAACACGGGGTAGAGCAGGGCATTCATCTTGCCCGCCGCACGCTTGATGTCAGTGAGCGAAACTTCCGAAGGCTGGCCAATGCCGTATAAACGATTGTCGATGCCGTCGCTGATCACCACCAACGCATTGCGTTCGTCTGGTAGCTTGGCCAGTTCCTCGTCATAGGCCAACACCATTGCATCGTAGAGCGGCGATCCGCCGGAGAGATCGGGCAATTCGCCGATGCGCATGGCAATTGATTCCCGGTCGGTCGTCAGATGCGATAGGACCCCAAACCAATTGTTCGCGAGCACGTAGGCAGCCGTCTTGTCATTGGGTCGCGCCACGGAAAGAAAACGCGCGGCAATCTGCTTCATCTGATTGCGATTTCGCTGCGTGCTGGAGCTGAGATCGAAAAGCATAGCAAGGTTGAAGGGAGCATCGCCGCCCTCGACGGCGGCAATATCTTGCAACACGCCGTTCTCACGCACTTGAAAGTCTTGTGAGCCAAGGCCTGCGATCGGCGCTCCCTGCTGATCGTAAACCGCGACTTGCAAATTGACCAACCGAACGTCGGAAGAGAACATCGCCTCACCGGAAGGAACGACGGAGCCCGGAACGTTAGGCGCTGGAAGCTCATTCGATGGCGCGGCCGGAGGCTTCGGCGCGGCCTTGGTGAGTTTGTTGAAAACGGACAGCGCTTGCCAGTGCATCTTGACCGGAGCCTCCGCTGGCAATGGCACGGACTCTATGGTGAGTTGGTCGCTCCGCTGCGAACGGATACGTACCACGCCGTAAGTGACGTACTCATCCTTCAAGCGGTCTTCGAGGACCCAGCGCTTTTCATCGAGTTCCTTTTCGTTGGCAGAACGGAACCGCGGCGCCTCGGGCAACGACACTTGCTTGGGCTCGCGAGCGGAGATGAATCTCAAGCGAGTTGCTTCCCAAGGGGCCTTGAGCTGTACCGCGCCGGAAATCGTCTGCGCCGTGAAGCGTGCAGGGTAGCCGTCTAGAGAAATCTTGCCGTCTTTGGTGCGGACGTCAATGGGGGCGCCAAACGGGATTGTGAGATCCAGGTCCAACGGCGAGCCATCGGCAGGCTCCGCGACGATGCGCACCGATTCCGCGGTCTGTGTCACTTTGACGTCCGATTGCCGTGCCAGGCGTTGTCCGTTGTGCATCTGCACCTGGAAGCGCCCTTCAAAGGAAGTTTTGACGGATACCGCCCCGTAGGAATTCTCTACTTGGAATTCGACTGCACCCAAGGAACCGGCATATAGAGCCAGCCAAGCCAAGGCCGTTGCTGCGGTCGAAGTGCGCATTCAGTAGAGATCCTAGCAGTCGCGGCGCGGCGACCTTGCGGGACCCCCTCCCTTCGCCGGTATCCTCTAACCAATGGCGATAGGGATCGAGGCTCGCGTGTGGGCCCCTAGTGAATCCTCCGCCCAACTCCGATTCTCCGCCAGCGTCACAAGTTGGCTGTTGGCCGCCTGGGTCGCCCTGTTCGCGTTCTTGATGATCGGGCCGACTCGCGGCTATCTCGACTACTTTGCAGAGAGAGATCCACGATTTCGATTCGTGCTTGCAGGTCTTCTGGCGGTGCTGCTCGTCGCCGCCTGCGCTTACTCCAGAGTGCGCCTAACCTGGCTTTGGAAGCGAGAACCGGTCGTCTTAGCCTGCATTGGGTTGGCCATCGCTGCTGTCTATACTCCCTGGGGTTTGGCCGTGACTGGCCTGATGGCCGCGTCGTTCTACGTTGTCGGAAAGACGCTGCTAGACCGCTTGGGCATCTCCTACGACGGCGCCTCTGAGGAACTCGCGCTCAGCGTCGGAGCGGGAGTTGGCGTCCTAGTGATTGCCCTAATTCCCCTCGGGCTCGCCGGTCTCTACGGAAGAGTGCTGTTCGCGGCGCTGTTGCTATTGCCGCTGCTGTTGTTTCGCAAGAAGGCAAGCGACCTGCGCCGCTGCCTCGCAAGCCTCAACCGGACCTGGGCGGAGACTCCCGAAGTTCGATTGTCCTTGGTTGGCGTCGCCGTCTTCTTCGTCGCTTTTTTCGAGGTGATTCTGTTGCTCGCGGCCGTGACGCCAACGATCACCCAAGATGCGACGTTCTACCACGTCCCGGCCGCCCAATATTACCTAGATACCGGCTACCTGACGCCCTTGCCTGGCCTGCCCGTCGAGGTGAGTCTCCGCAATCTATTCAGCGTTGGGCATTCGACGTCTTACTCGTACTATCCGCAGTCCTATGAGGAGTTGCTTGCCGTAGCGCTCGGTTTGGGCGGCTGGCCGGCGATGCAACTGACCGGCCCGCTTTTCTACCTGCTTGGCCTGCTCGCCGTAGCGGCCATTGGACGCACCGCGGGCTTGACCCGCTTCGAACGCATCATTGGTTTGGCCGGGGCGGTCAGCTTGCCCTTCGCGCATTGGAGCGGATCCACCATCAAGAACGACATGGCGACTGCGGCCTTTCAGATGTTGGCGTTCTATTGCGTCTTGCAGGCGCGTAAGAAGATGCCGCCGGTCTGGCTGGCGTTGGCGGCCGCGTTTCTGGGGTTGAGCTTTGGGACTAAGCACATCGCCGTGTTCGGCGGGATCCCAATAGCTTTGCTCATCGCCTGGGACCTATGGAACCGCGAAAAGCGCTGGAAATGGGCGGCGGTGGTCGCGCTCGCTTTCGTCGTATCGGGCACATTCTGGCACGCCAGAGCCTATGTGCTGAAGGGCAGCCCGGTTTACCCTGCAAACGCGTCGGCGGCAGTCCATCAATACACGGCCACCGACAACAGCAGAGTGCCTCGCGTCCAGGCCTATCTGACTTACCTTTGGATCGCCCATTTCGAGGGCTCAAAAGTGATCGAATTGCCGATGACGACGCCCTGCGGCCTCTTCTTGGCTTTTTTGGCCGTCGCCTGGCCCCTGACGCGCAAAACGCCTTCGGCCGCGACCTGGGCCATCGCTGCCTACTTGGCCCTCTACTATGCCTACTGGGTATGGGTTTGGGGCGTGTTGCGCTACGGCATCGCTCCCTTCTTTGTCGTCGCGATGTTGATTGGCGGGCGCGCTGCGGCTTTGTGGCTCCAAAGCGCGCGCGCGAATCGGTTGTTGATCGCATCCGCGCTCACGCTGGGCCTGCTAGCAGCTGTGGCGCCGATACTGGTTTCTGAGATCAATCCCCCACAGGTACGCTACCTGCTTGGCGCAATCGATCGTGACGGCTACCTGCAAGAGGCCAACCGCTTCTATCCGAGCATGCGCGAACTCCAGCGCATCATGAAGCAGGATGAATCGGCTATTAGCATTGGCAACTGCGCGATCTCCTACTTCGGGGACCCCAGCCGCATCCAGTGCGTCTCCTTCCCTGCATCTCGGCTAGGGGAGTGGGAGACTGTAGCGGCCATGTTGCGAGAGCACACGCCGGATTACGTGGTTGCCCGGGGCGCTGCGGCCGATGGGCATTTGGCAGAGGTTTTCGCGGAAATCGGTCTTCAAACAGTCTATGAAGACCCGTACTACTTCATCTACGCGCGCGCCAAAGCAGGCGGTTAGAAGCTTCTCCAGCGTCCAAACCGCGCTCACCACGGCTTCCCAGGGAGTATGTCTCTTTGTCTAGAAGCGTACTGACGCCCCCGCAGCAGGCGACAATGGGGAACAACCATCGTCCTAATCGACCGCCGCGATCTGCCGAATCCTGAACCTGTTGATTCCATTCAGTCTTCCTATAGGTCGGACCAGGGCTCAAAACAGAGCAAGCTCGGCGAACGGTTAGGGGCATTTCGCGGCTCTAGCTAAGGTCGAGCGATGATTGGCCGTTCTACGCCGTCACGAGGATACTACCCCTCGATGAGCGTTTTACGACTGCCCGGCCTCCGCCTGGCCAGCGATATTTGCGACAGGGGGAGAGCGCAATGATCGAAGTCTGCGCGTGCGAGACGCAGCCGATCGTGATCGAAGGATTGCGACGAAGTCTAGAAGAAGTCGAAGATTTCCGGTTTCTGGGCTCGGTCCCCAGACCGGAAGATCTCTTTGACTTGATTGGCGACCACACGCCGACCGTTTGCCTGATCGACAAGGCATTCGGCACGAAGTCCGTGTTTCAGACCATCGCCGAACTGAAGACTCGGACGCCAGGCGCTGAGCCGATTCTTTGGGCGGCCGAGATCTCTGAAGTGGAATCCTTCCGTGCTCTGCAAGTCGGCGCGCGCGGCATTCTCAAGAAAACGCTGCCGATCCAGATCATCGTCGATTGTCTCCGGACCGTTGCCAAGGGAAATATCTGGATTGAAAGCTCGATTTCCAATCAGTTCGTCGGCTTCATCAATCGCCGCACCACGCCCAGACTGACCCCTCGCGAAGAGGAGATCCTCACGCTGGTCATGCGCGGCATGAAGAACAAGCAAATCGCAGATGGTCTATCGATTACGACAGGAACAGTAAAGGTGCACTTGATGCACATTTTCGAGAAGACCGGCGTTAAGGATCGCTTCGAACTGGCCATGTATGGCCGCAAGATACGGGGCTTCGGCGGCTCGGACATGGAGGACGAACTCGACATTTCGCCATCTCCAATGGAAGCCGAGGTGAAGTAGGGGCCGTGCCGGCAGCCAAGCTTCCCGCTGGCGAAGCAAAAGGGCTCAAGAACCGTACCTTTGGAGCAGGCCTGGTCCTGCTCGCCGCAGCCTACATTCTGCTCGCCGCCTGGCGATACTCGCCGGCGCTGTTTGGCCTCTACCACGACGACTCGCTCTATTTCTCAACCGCCAGGGCGCTAGCGGCGGGAGACGGCAACGTTTTGCCGAGTCTGCCCGAATCGCCGGAGCAAACCAAGTATCCGCCGCTATATCCGCTGGTGCTCTCCCTCGCCTGGAGCGCGGAGCCGGACTTCCCGGACAACTTGCGATGGGCTTGGGCGATGAATCTGACTTTCGGTCTCACTTTGGTCCTCGCCTCGGTCGGGGTGCTGCGCCGTTTGGGTTCGAGCCGCAAAGAAGCGCTGGCCTTGGCGGCGATTTTTGCCCTAAACCCCTATACGATCCTCTGGACGAACCTATTGCTGAGCGATGTTCTCTTTGCTGCGCTGACCCTCCTGGCCGTCCTGGCTGCTGATCGCGCAGTGGTACAACCACGAGAGAGTTTCTGGAGTTGGTGGGCCGCGGCGATCATTTTGGCCGGGCTTGCCACATCCACGCGCACGCTTGGCGTGGCGATTCTTGGCGGTTTGTTCTTTTTTGCCGTAGCAAATCGCCTGTTCCTAGCCGGGGCGGCAACCTGTTTCGGAGTTCTGCCGGTGGCATGGCGGCTTCTGACCGGATGGTCAAACGGGGTATCCGCTTCCGGCACCGCAGTGGACGGCTTCCGCCAGACATGGCTGTTCTATACCGACTACGTCGCGTTCTGGAAACTCTCCGTGCCGTCGCTCGACGTACTGTGGGCTCAAGTGCAGTTTAACGGGCTCGAATTGCTGAAGTTTCCGGCGGTTGCCGCCTTTCTCTACAACGCAGAGGGCATGGCCGGCATGTACATGCAAATGACTGCGATCGCCATTTCGATGGCCATCTTGCACGGCATCCTCGTGCGCGCGCAGAAATACGGCGACTCCTCGATTCACTGGATGGCCTTATGCTATGTGCCCTTCGTTCTGGCGTGGAACTATACGCTGATGTCGCGTTTCTGGCTAGCCTTTCTGCCGCTGTTCCTGGTTGGCGCTGCTGCCGAGCTCGGCAGTTTGGTTGGAGGCATCAGAAGGGTATTCGCCCGGGGAGGCCAAACTGACCAGCGAATCGCCGCCGGGTTCTTTGGTTTGGCGCTCCTTGCTTTGGTGGTGAACAGCGTCTGGCGCTATGGAGCGGCGATCCCCCAGAACTTGCATGCCATCGCTGAGCAACGCCAGCAAACGCTAGCCGCCAAACAGGAGGCCTACAAATGGCTCTCCGCCTCCGGCGAGTCCGGCCCCGTCATTAGTTACGAGGACGCTTTGCTCTATCTCTATACCGGGGTGCGGGCGATGCGGCCATTCGTCTCCTCCACCGGGCCGTTCTTCAAACAAGATGAAGACGCCATGAAGCGCGACATCGCTCGAATCGGTGACACGGCCGAGGCGTTAAACGCCCGCTACTGGATGGTGTCGGCCGACGACTTTGAGTTGGACTATGCCGGCACTCAGCTGAAAACCGCCGAGGATGAGCTACTAAGGGGCCGGCCAATCGTATTCGAGAGCGCCGACGGCACGGTCAGGATTCACTCCATGGACGCTGCGCTGAGTCGTGTCGTTAAGTAGGTCTTTTCATAGGCGTCGCTAAGGTGAGTCGTTTAACTCCTCAGAGGGCGCAACGGCTTGATACTTGCTCTTGCGGCGTTGCTAAGTCGAGTTGCAATCTCTTGATTCCGAAGGACCTAGTGGCAAGCCTGGCAACGATTTAGCGATGCGAAGCGAAGGCAGTATGACCGCCCCGAGACCCGACGCTAGTCGGGACGTGAACGCCGCCGCCTCCAAGGAGTCCTCCGCTAGCCTGGCGGGCTGGATCCTACCCAGCCTGTCGGATTGGGCATTTGCGGCTGTTCTTTGTTGGCTCTTCTGGAGCCAGTTTGGAGCAGCCGCCTTGCTCGACGACGGCGACGTCGGTTGGCACATTCGTCTCGGGGAGATATTCCTCCGAGACGGGCGCCTCCCCGCCACCGATCCGTTCTCGTTCACGATGGCGGACAAGACTTGGTACGCGTGGGAATGGCTAGCGGACGTCTTCCTGGCGATCGTGCATCAGGCGAACGGACTACAGGGCGTTGTGCTCTTGGCCGGGATCGTAATCGCGCTCACCGGAAGCTTGCTCGTTCGCTACATGTGCTGGCTGCGAGTCAACGTATTGCTGGCGGTACTCTCGATGCTGCTGATTTGTTCGGTGTCGACCATGCACTGGCTGGCTCGGCCCCACATGTTTACCTGGATCTTCTTGATCGCGACACTTTGGACTCTGGAGTCTGACCGCCGCGAAAAGACCTGGAAGGTTTGGCTGCTCGTGCCCATGGCAGCCCTGTGGACGAACATTCACGGCGGTTGGGTCGCACTGATCGTGACATGCGCGATCTTTGCGGTCGGCGCGGGTATGGAGGACCTGTGGCAGAGCGCGAAGCAAGAGAATTGGAAACTGTCTGTGCCCTCGTCGGCGAAGCGGTATGGCCTCTTAGCCATCCTTTGTCTCGCCGCTACGGTCGTCAATCCGTATGGGCTTGAGCTGCACGCGCACGTAGGAGACTATCTACAGTCTGACTTCATCCTCAACCATGTTGAAGAGTTCCAGTCGCCCCGCTTCCGCAATGAAAGCATGCGGGTGCTGGAGGCGCTTATCTTCGCCGCCTTTTTTATCTCCGCGTACATGGTTCGCCGCGGGGAGTTCATCAGACCCCTATTGATGGCCGCTTGGGCGCACGCAAGCCTGACCTCCGTGCGCCATGCCCCTCTGTTTGCGATTGTTGCTCTGCCGTACCTTGCGTTGGAGCTGACGCGGCTGATGCAGTGGGCTTCGAAACATGGCTGGAGCTTGGCACAAGTCTTACAGGACCTGGGAAAGGACTACGGCGCTGAGGGAGGCAAGGCTTCAGAGCAGGGCCCTCCTTTTGGCTGGTTGCCTCTGGTCAGCGTGCTCCTAGTGGCATTCATGCTCAACACAAGAGCGGACGAAGACCGTTGGAAGGCAGAATTCTCAGGTCGTCTTTTCCCGGTGGCGGCTGTTTCGGCCTTAGGC
>CAZYOX010000210.1:0-7745 GCA_964649285.1 uncultured Bryobacterales bacterium
CGTGCGCCAACAGATTTCATCCGCCATCACCATCGTGATCCAACTCACGCGCCAGGCGGACGGCACGCGCAAACTCGTCAAGATGTGCGAGATCACCGGCATGGAGCAGGACCTCATTACGATGCAAGACGTCTTCTCGTTCCAGCGCAAGGGCATCGGGCGCGACGGCAAGATCGTGGGATCCTTCGAGCCCAGCCGCATTCGTCCCAAGTTCATCGAGCAGATCCGCGCGGCCGGCATTTCCCTTCCCTCGGGCCTATTTGAACGAGCCATGGAGGTCGCCTAACAGGCGAATGAATTTTCATGAGCGCATTTGTCATAGCCGTAGCCGTTTTCCTACTCGTCTTCCTGCTGTTCCTGTTGGCCTCGTCGATCTTCGGAGCCGAGGAGCGTCGACGCCGCGAACAAGTCTCGCGGCGCCTTGAGGCCCTGAGCATGGCCGCGCGCCGCGGCGGCGACGACAACGATCGGCTCGATCTGCTCCGCCACGAGCTGTTGGGGTCGCTGCCGCTCATGGACCGTATCCTGCACCGCATCGAGTTGTTTGGCAGGCTGCGGACCTTTCTCGTCCAGAGCGAGGTGCCTTGGACGATCGGCGATTTACTGACCCGGATGGGCGCCGCGGCCGCGATCGGCGGCCTCATCGGTTACTGGCGAACGGGGATCCCGATGATCGCGCTCGTAATAGCCGGTTGCGCCGGAGCGCTTCCCCTGCTCTACGTCGTCTACCGGCGCAACAAGCGCTTTCTCGAATTCGAATCTCAGTTGCCGGGAGCTTTGGATTTGATTTGCCGCGCCCTAAGGGCCGGCCACGGATTGGTCGCCGGGCTCAAGATGGTAGGCGATGAAGTTCCCGATCCGGTCGGCAGCGAGTTCCGCAAGGCCTTCGATGAACAGAACTTCGGCCTCGAACTCAAGGAATCGCTCTATAACCTGACCGAACGCGTGCCGCTGCAAGACGTTCGAATCATCGTCACCGCCATCCTGATCCAGCGGGAAACCGGCGGCAATCTCGCCGAGGTTCTTGAGAAGGCGGCCAGGGTCATACGAGAGCGTTATCGCCTGAAGAGGCAAATTCGCACGCATACTGCTCAAGGACGCCTCACAGGTTGGATTCTCAGCCTGCTGCCGCTAATACTGGGCATCGCACTATTTCTGGTTCGGCCTGAGTTCATGTCCACCCTATGGACTACCGACCGCGGACGACGTTGGCTCGCGACCGCGACCATCATGATGATCATCGGCGCGCTTGTCATCCGGCGCATTATTCGGATTCGGGTGTGAGGAAGAAATGACGCTACCGATCCTCATCTTCATCGCGGTCTTCTTCCTGGTTGTAAGCGGCGGCCTCATTGTCGGCTATCGGCGCGCAATTCAAAGTCGCCTGGCGCGGGCCGCATCGCCAAGCATGCCGATGACGCCGGGTCCGCGCCCTCATGAACTAGAGGAGTATTACGAGGAGTCGACCACTCTGCCCGGACCGGTGGAGGGCTTGATCGATCCGCTCAAGGATCTCATCCCGCGCAGCGCGGAAGAAGTCTCCGTCGCGCAGATCCGGCTGATGCGAGCAGGGTACCGTCGGGACCGCTACGTCGAAATTTTCTACGCGGCCAAAGTAGTCTCGCCGATCGCATTCATCCTGCTCGCTACGACACTCAATCTGCATTCCTACGGCCCCTTTTTCGTCTACGTCACGGCGGCGGCGATCGGGTTTCTTTTCCCGGACTTCTGGGTGGGCTGGAAGATGAAGAGCCGTCAACTGGAAATTCGTCTAGGACTGCCCGAAGCCCTCGACTTGATGACGATCTGCGTCGAGGCGGGGCTCGGCCTCGATCAAGCAATCTTGCGCGTGGCCGAAGAGCTGCATCTGAGCCAGCCGGATATCGCAGAGGAACTAATTCTCGTCAACCTTGAACAACGTGCGGGCAAGAGCCGCCGCGAAGCCTTCCGCAATCTTGCCCATCGCACCGGTGTGGACAGCGTCCGGGAATGGGTCGCCATGATGACTCAAACGGATCAGTTCGGCACCAGCATCGCGGAAGCGCTTCGCGTACACTCCGACGCGCTGCGCGTTCGACGCACGCAGGAGGTCGAGGAGCAAGCGGCAAAAACAACCGTTAAGCTCGTTTTCCCGCTCGTGTTTTTCATCTTCCCCTCTATCTTCGTAGTTACCCTGGGGCCTGCCATGATTCGCATCGCCGAATCGTTCCAGACCTTTTTTGGGCGATAAGGACAAGATTTTATGAATGACATCACACTAATTCGCGTCGTTGCAGGCATCGCCTTCGTTATTGTTCTGCTGATTTTGATTCAACGCCGGCGTACCAAGATCGACTAGACGGAGGATCAGGATCGCTAGCGCCGGATGGACCGGCGGCAAGGAAAGGATCAATGCCCAACGATCGGGTATGCGTATTTAACGAGACGAGGCAATCGTTCATGAGCCTGGACACCAGAGTGGCTGATACCCACCTGAGCCGGCTGCGGGGCCTCATTGGACACAGGCGTCTGGGTCCGAATGAAGGCCTGTGGCTTGCCCCATGTCAGGGGATTCACACGATTGGCTTATTTTTTCCGATCGATGTCGTCTACCTTGGCCCCAGAGGCGAAGTCGTTTACTTGATAGAGAACGTCTCTCCTTTTCGAATAACGCCGTTGCGCCGCAGCGCGCACAGCGTACTGCAATTGCCCGTCAGAACGATCTATGAATCCCAGACGCACATTGGAGATCAAGTTCTCATTTGCTCGGCCGAGAGCCTGGAAGGGGCTTCCTCCACAAAGGACTGGCTCAATCAAGTGGCCGAGCCTCAGTTAGACCCCGGGGTCGAGGCGCCGGCGGCGCGCTGGCCCCTACCTAAACCGGAGGGCAACTGACTCGCTGACCAAACGGGCTGCGAAGAGGCCGGGAGTCGATGATGGCGCGAGAACGAGTATTGGTCTTTAATCAGACTCGCGAATCGGTATTGAGTTTGGGCGCTGACGTAGCCCGGGGGCTGGTCGATCGTTGGGGCGGCCTCGCTCTGGGCGCACACCTGCGGCCGGGCGGCGGCATGTGGATCAGTGGTTGTCACGTGCTCCATACCATCGGCGTCACCTCCCCGGTCGATGTGGTCTGCCTCGACTCCGCAAATCAGATTGTCGCGATCCAAGAAGGATTCCAGCCCTTCCACGTGAAGCTGCTGGGGGATGACGTCGCCAGCTTCCTGGAATTGCCGGCCTGTACAGTGCGCGAGTCCAAGACGGAAGTCGGCGACGAGGTGACAATATCGCCCAGCACACGCGTCATGCCGGTTGTCGCGGTGTATGCGAACGGCGGGCCGGCCAAATCGCACGTTGTTCAGAGCCTTGGCCAAAAGGGCGCTGTCGTACAAACAGACGATCGTTGGTATCCGGGGACCGTTGTCGACATGACCCTGAAGTACGACGATCACTACGCCAAGCTGTCAAGAATGGGCAAGTCGGCCGGCGAGGCCGTGCATGTAAGAGCGAAAGTGGTCGAGACGCAAAATGACGGCGTGCGAGTCGAATTCATTTTTCTCAAATCGGCTGAAGAACGGGATCTTCGGCGGTTTGCTCGACGCGTATAGGTTCTTGGAGGGAGGCGGCGCAATGATTCCTAGGCCCAAGCACGGCGGTCAAGCTCTTATAGAGTTGGCCTTCATCATTCCGTTCCTTTTGTTGATTATTGCCAACGTCGTGAATTACGGCGGCATGTTTTACGCCGCGATCACTGTGTCCAACGCCGCGCGCAACGCTTCGCAGAACTTTATCTACGGCAGCGCAACCGTCCGCAATACGGCGACGCCCACGGCGAGTCAAGTATGGGCGCTCGCCGAGCAGGACACGTATACGCTGCACAACCGCGCCAGCATTGCGATTAGGGTTTGCTTGGAGAATCGGGACAGTCCAGCGAATCCGACCTGTACCCAGCAGGGTCCCGGCGCCGGAACATTCACCTTCACAAACCCGCCAATTGATACTCGCGCCGAAGGCGACGCGTACCTCAACGGCTGGGTCGACGTGGGTTATCAGTACACGCCCTTCATCCCCTTGTTTGATCTCCCCTTCCTCGGCGTTTCGCTATCGCCGCCGCCTCAAACGATCATTCGTCAGTCTTTGATGAGGGTACTCAATTGATTACCCCAATGAAAAACAACCGCCGAGGACAGGGCCAAGTCGAGTTCATGCTCGTTATCGTGCTCTTTTTGCTGACGATATTCGGCGCTTTCGAATTCTGCCGCCTCTTGCTTTCCTACACGACGCTGGCCAACGCATCCCGAGTCGCCATGCGTTACGCTTCCGTGCATGGTTCCAGCAACGGCGGCGGCTATGTAACGACCACTTCAGAGATTCAGACCATCGTACGAGACTTCACTAAGGGCTCGTTGGTTGATCCGGCCCGGGTGACCGTCACCACAACTTGGCCGCAGTCAGGGTCGAACGCACCCGGCTCCCCGGTCATGGTTGAAGTGAGTTATCCGTACCGGCCGTTTGTCTTATTGCCGATGGAAACCCAACTTAATGCAAGCGTGAATGGGATTGTCACTTACTGATCGAGGGAAGGAGAAGGTCGTGCGGAATTCGCGAACCGGGCAGGCGGTCCTCTTGCTGTTACTCGCGCTGGGCATTTCTCTCATGGGCGCGGTGGGCTGGGCGGTTGAGTCTTCTCTCTACTACACCCACCGGCAGATGGCTCAAGCGGCGGCCGATGCGGCAGCGCAAGCGGCAATCACCAGCATTTATTCTCGGACTAACGTCGGAGCCAACCTCATGGACGGCACGCCGTTCACCTGCACCAACGGCGCCGATCTGCGCACGCCTTGCCATTTCGCCCAGCAGCATGGTTTCGGGCTAGCTGGCAGCACGGACGTAATCCGGGTCGAGTTCCCCACTAGCATTGACGGCGTGGGCAATCTTAGCGGCGACACTCCGGCGGCTGTTAGCGTGACGATCTCCCGCCCATTCCGTTCCGGCGTGAGCGCACTCCTCGGCCTGGTTGCCCAGGATGTCGATGTCAGAGCCCAGGGCACGGCGGCGATGGTGATTGAGAATTCTCCCGTACCTATTCTGGTCATGCATCCCGATGAGCCCGACGCGTTCCATATCAACGGTAATCCGACGATTGAGATCTGCGGCGGCCCGCCACGAAGCATTCAGGTCAACTCCATCAGCGACTCATCCGTCGATATCAGAGGCAATGCAAACCTGATTGACCTGAGCGGAGCCGGCCCCGGCGGAAGTCCCCTTGGCTGCAATGGCAGCGGCGGAGAGTTCGGCAATCACGGCGGCCCGTTCAACTTCAACGCAGCGCAGAACGGCTACCCCGGCGGAACGCTGCTCCCAGCGACGAACGGCGCGTATATCAAGACGTTGCCTGTCGACGACCCGTTGGCAATACCCATTCCCACCGATCCGGTGACGCCAGCGGACAGCGGATCGACATTCACGGTTAACGGTCAAGGCCTTGGCGCTGCGAACGGCTGTCAGAGGCCCACCAATCGCACGTGCACGGTGTACAGACCGGGGGTTTACAACAACGACATCTCGGTCAAGAACGACATGGCGTTGTTCCTTCCTGGCCTTTACTACATCCGCGGAGGATTCTCGATTGAAGCCAACGGCGTTGTACACATGGCGCCCTGCACCGCTCCCGATCCGGATACGGGTTGCGGCGTGACCATATACCTTAAGGCGCAAAACGCCAACGACGTCGTGGACATCGGGGCCAATGCGGGCAGGATTCAAGGCAATACCTACAGCCAAAATCTGACGGCGCTGGGCTCGACTGTCTCCTGCTCCGGCAACTGCCTTCAGGGCCCCCCGTTGGCTGCGCCTTACTGGGGCGTCGTATTCATGGCCGACCGTTCGACCAACTTCGCCCAGAATCACTCCTTCAACGGGACCGGCGGTCTAACGCTTGCGGGCACTCTTTACTTCACCAGTTCTTCGCAGCTTGGAAAGGCCGACCTAGCCGGCAGCAACGCTTATCAAACTTTGAGCCTGAGTGGAAATTCCGGCAGCTCAACGCAGATCATCGGCCAGATCCTGGTCGATGCCCTCGACATGTCGGGCAACTCCACTATCCGGATGACCCTCAATCCAAACGCCATCCTGCCCATCCGCAAGCTGGCCCTGGTTCGCTAACAAATCGAACTTGATGCAAGCGTAAAAGAGATCGTCACGTACTGATCGGAGGAGAAAGTTATGAGAAACACGCGAACCGGGCAAGCAGTCCTTCTGCTGCTGCTCGCGCTCGGCATTTTCTTAATGGGCGCGGTGGGCTGGGCGGTTGAGTCGTCTCTCTACTACACCCACCGCCAGATGGCTCAAGCAGCCGCCGATGCGGCAGCGCAGGCAGCAATCACGAGCATTTATTCTCGAACCAATGTCGGAACCAATGTTATGGACGGCACGCCGTTCACCTGCACCAACGGGACCGACCTGCGCACGCCTTGCCATTTCGCCCGGCAACATGGCTTCGGGCTAGCAGGCAGCACGGATGTCATCGAAGTCGCCTTCCCCACCAGCATTGACGGTGTGGGAGATCTTAGTAGCGACACGCCAGCGATCGCCCAGGTGACGATCTCCCGTCCATTCACCGCCGGCGTGACTGCACTACTCGGCCTGAGCGCTGGAGTCACCACGGTTAGGGCACGAGGGACCGCGGCGATTCTCATTGAAATTTCTCCGGTACCCATTCTGGTCATGCACCCCGATGAGCCTGAATCGTTCCATATCAACGGCAACCCAACGATTCAGATCTGCGGCGGCCCGCCACGAAGCATTCAGGTCAACTCGATCAATGATGCGTCCGTTGATATTGACGGCGAGTCGAACTTGGTTGACTTGAGCGGAGCCGGTCCCGGCGGAACCCTGCTTGGTTGTAACGGCAGCGGCGGAGAGTTCGGCAATCACGGCGGCCCCTTTAACTTCAACACCGCGCAGAACGGCTACCCCGGCGGTACGTTGCTGCCTGCCACGAATAACTCTTACCTGAAGACGCTGCCCGTCGACGACCCGTTGGCGCTCCCCATGCCGAGCGACCCTCCAGTACCGCCGAGAGACGGATCCACTTACCCCATCAACGGGCAGGGCCTCGGCGCCGCCAATGGCTGCCAGCGGCCTGCCGGTCGTACCTGCACTGTCTTCACGCCGGGCGTTTACAACAGCGACATCTCGATCAAGAACGACCTGGCGCTGCTCACGCCCGGCGTCTACTACGTTCGCGGGGGCTTCTCGATTGAGGCCAACGGGGCCGTGCACATGGCGCCCTGTACCACGCCGGATCCTGAAACCGGTTGCGGCGTAATCATTTACCTGAAGCCGCAGAATGCCAACGATATCGTCGATATCCGGTCAAACTCCGGACAGGTCCAAGGGACCGCATATAGTCAAAATTTGACGGCGCTCGGCGTTACGGTTGCCTGTACCGGCAATTGCATCCAGGGCCCTCCCATCGCCGCTCCCTATTGGGGCGTCGTCTTCATGGTCGACCGCGCGACCACCTTCGCGCAGGAACATTCTTTCCAAGGCGGCGGCGGGTTGACGATTGCAGGAACGCTCTACTTCACCAACTCTTTCCTTCCCGGAAAGGCCGACCTGGCCGGGAGCGACGCCTACCAGACGGTGAGTCTTCAGGGAACTCCGGGCAGCACGACGCAGGTCGTAGGACAAATCTTGGTAGATTCCCTCGGGCTGGGCGGCAATGCCACGATACGAATGACGCTCAATCCGAATGCCGTCCT
>CAZYOX010000211.1:0-7737 GCA_964649285.1 uncultured Bryobacterales bacterium
ACACCCAAGAGATGGCCAGTCAGCGTATGAAGCTTATCCCCATCGAGAACAGCCTGGCAAAGACCGTCGCCGACGAGCTAAGCGGCATTTTCGGCGCTCTTTCGGCCAGCGAAGAGACCTCGGCAATTCAGTTCTTGCCGTTGGAACGCATCAACTCGGTTCTCGTCGTCAGCTCCAGCCCGCAGATCTTCGATCAAGTCGAAGACTGGGTCAAGCAGCTGGATAAAGGCGCCACGGTCGGCGGCGTACAGAACTTCGTCTATAAGGTGCAATACGGCTACGCCGGAAGCCTAGCCCAAACTTTGCTCCAACTCTACGGCGTCCAAGGCGGATATCGTGGCGGAGGCTATGGCGGCGGCTTCGGCGGTGGATACGGCAATCCCTATGGGGGCGGTTACGGCAATCCTTATGGCGCGGGCTATGGCGGCTATGGCAATCCCTATGGAGCCGGCTTTGGCGGAGGCTTCCGAGGCGGCGGCATGGGCGGCGGTTTTGGCATGGGCGGAGGTTACGGCGGTATGGGCGGCGGAATCATCCAACTGCCCGGCGCCCCTGTCCCCGCCGCGGCGGCTCCGCCTGCCACGGATGAAACCGGCGCCCTTGTCGGCGAAGCCGCAGCCGCCGATCAGACTCAGCGCGGCATCCGCATCGTTCCCGACTTCGTCAACAACTTAATCGTCGTGCAGTCCACCAAGCAGGAGTACGAGGTCATCCACAAGACCCTTAAGGAGCTTGATTTCCCCCCGCGTCAAGTGCTCATCGACGCTCAAGTCTACGAGGTCAGTCTCAACAATGGTCTGGAGATGGGAGTGTCGGCCTTCTTGCGTGATCGTGCGTCTGAGGAGGCTGGCGGGGACCGTAAGTTGGCTGGCGGCTTCAATACGGGCGGCGTGGTTGAGGCGACCGTCGGCGCCCTCGTCGGCAACACCCGCGAGCTGATGGCTTTCCTGCGAGCGAGTCAGAGCAGCGGTCGAGCCAAAATTATTTCAGCGCCCAGTCTCCTGGCTACGGACAACCTATCTGCATCGATCACCGTTGGTTCATCCATTCCGATACTGACGTCCCAAGCGATCGGCAACGTCCAATCGGGCGGCGATTCTCAATTCACCCAGACTATTACGAATGTGCAAACAGGCGTGACGCTGTCAATCACTCCGCGGGTCAACGCCTCTGGCATTGTCACGATGCAGATCAACCAGGAGGTGAGTAAGCCAGGGCCGCCGCCGGGAGCCATTGACTCGCCGTCCATAGAACGGCGAAACGTTCAGACCCAGGTTACCGTTGCGGACGGCGACACCGTCGCCATCGGCGGCATCATCCAGGAGGATCAAACCCTCGGACAGTCGCGCGTGCCCGGCCTGGGCAAAATACCGATTATTGGCGCCGCTTTCGGATCGACCACCAGATCCACCCGCAAAACCGAGCTCATCATCCTAATTACGCCCCACGTCATCTACGACGAAACCGAGATGGTCACCGTCAGCAACGAGCTCAAAGACCGCATGCGCAAGCTGCGATCCATCATGCGCCAGAACTAGGTATTTCGACTCAGTGGTGTGTCAATTCGACGTATTGACGGCATTTTCGGCCCTATGGTACTTTCGGTTGCAGTCGGGAGGATCGCCTCTGAGTCGCCCGCTTAAAGGCCATTGTGGATGAGTTTCCGGCTTGAGAACGTAGATAGTATCTTCTGATTGAGACAAACAGCGAGATTAGTCTATACTTGTCAGGTCTACGTAGATCGGACGGGCTGGTACGTACCGGCGCTGTCCATGTTTTAGAGTCCGACTCAGCGGCGATGCTGACGAAGACTCGATAAGAAGTTACTTCTTGTGGGAGAAGGAGAGTGAAATGGTAGCTATCAGACATAGAGCGCTACAGATGCTTGCCCTCGGCCTTGTGGTCGCTGGCGGCGCTTTTGCGCAAGACCTGAGCTGCTCGCTCATCGGTACGCAACAAAACGTGCGCGCTGAAGGCAAAGCAGAACTCTTGGGTGATATCAACATTGAGTGCGTCGCCGCAGACCCGAATGACGTCGACTCGCCGCCGTGGCTTACCCAGCAGGTGAACATCATCGTTAACCTGCCTGTCAACGTCACCAACAACATTGACTTTGGCCAGGGCGAAGACGTGGTCGACGCGCGGCTCATTGTTAACGATGAGTCCCCGGCAACGGCGAAGTATGGCGTTCGCACGGCGAACAGGGAAATCGCGTTCGATGACGTGACCATCCCCTTCCCGGGCGGCGGCAATCCGGAGAAGACCACCATCCGTATCAGCTCGATCCGCGGCAACGTGACCCAGTTGGGTCTGCCCTCCGAGGGCAACGTGATCCAGATCGATGCCATCGTCTCGACGGAGCCCCCGTCCACCCTTAGCGTGGGCGTGCCCAGCGTGACGATCGGCTTCAGCCGCTTGAGCCTCATTTCAGAAGGCGTCTCCAACGCGATCAACGGCCTGCAGTGCGTTGACCTGAATGACGAGGTGTCTCCTCAACTCGTGATTCGCGAAGGTTTCGCCTCCGCCTGGAAGACCCAAGGTGTTCCTTCGGATGCCAAGAACACCTTCTGGGAGTCCGGCTACTTCGCCGAGGATTCCAACAACGACGCTGGCGCCAGCCAAGAGACCCAGTTCCGCTTGAGCTTCGGCACCATTCCTGAGGACGTCTCCTTGGCGCTCCCCAACGAGGTTACCGACGGCTTGGACTTGAGGTTGACGCTTCTTTCGGTCAACGGCGTTAGCGTCAATGCCCTGTGCGACGACGTCTCGGGAACCACGAGCGTCTCGCATGCGGGCGGATCCGCCACGGCCATCTACGGCGTGTGCGACAACAATCCGAACCTGCGTGAAGAAGTTGCGATCGACCTGCCTGTTTTCTGGTCCGTCGACGACACTCCTGAAGTGGGTTCCGGAACGGTCACCATCAGCTACTTCCCGCTGGATGGTTCCGACTTCTCCAGCCTCACCGATCCCGAGCCGCGCTTTGTGGACACGGCCTCCGAGCCTGAAGAGTTCATCAGCGTCACCAAGTGCGTTACCACCCTGCTCTTCCCGTTCGTGACCAACCAGTCCGGCTTTGACACCGGCTTGGCGATTTCGAACACCTCGGAAGACTGGGGCCTCAGCGGCATCGACGGCCAGAGCGGTGGATGCGAAATCCACTACATCGGCACCGATGCAGCCGGCACCACGCCTGAAGTTGACGTGACCACCGAAGACGTACTCGCTGGCGAGCAGCTGGTTTGGTTGCTCTCCTCCGGCGGTTCGCACGGTATCGACGGCGCCGTGGACTTCCAGGGCTACGTCCTCGCCGCTTGCGACTTCCAGTACGCTCACGGCTATGCCTTCATCACCGACGGCTTCGGCGGCGGAATTCCGGCGCTGGCGCAGGGCTATCTGGCTCTCGTCATCCCGGCCGATCGCGGCATCTCCAACGGTGAAGCGGAGAGCTTGGGCCACTAAGCCTTAGTTCAAGGTTCAAAACTGTTAACCGGAGGGGCCCTCGCAAGAGGGCCCCTCTTTTTGTTCTAGCCCGTTGGTCCCGATCGATGCTTCTCTTAGTCCCGGTACTGGACGTTGAATTGCTATGATGGAAGCCGCGCCCCGTCCCGTCTGACTTCACTCGGAGTTATCGTTTCCATGGCTTTTTTGCGGCACCTTGGGCTGCTGGTCCTCCTATTGTCAATTTCGCCGCTCTTCGCGGCTTCCGATCGCATCCTGGTCCTGCCGGAGGCAGGCGGGGGACCGCTAACGGTGATTCAGCCCGACGGACTCGTCGCGGAGACGACCTTCGATGCTCCCCTCGGAGCATTCAAGGTTCTGCAGGATGGAACCGGCGACACGTACTTCATACTCAGCAACCGCGCCGCCGAGGCAGTCACCGTCGTGGATGCCGCGACGCTGGAGCCTCTAACGGCTATCCCGCTAGGTACGGGCGTCAGGGATGGCGTGATCACCCCAGACGGCAGGTACTTGCTGCTGGCTGCCGGTGACCTGGCCGTCATCGATCTCAGATCCCTGGAGATCGTCGATTCGGTCCCCGTTGGAAACAACGCCAAAACGGTCATCGTCAATAGAGCATCCACATTCGCATACGTGATCGGCGGCATTCGGTCTCAACGTCGCATTCATGCAGTCGACCTCGAAACCCTAGAAGTGGTCGCCGAGACGCCCGCGACTGACGGCCTATCCGACATGATCCTCGTGGAGGGCGAAAGCCTCATGGTTGCGGCGGCGGAATCCCGCATGCTCCTCTTTGAGCCCGGCGATCTCACCGAGATCAACGATTTTGAGCCGGACCCGGATTTCAGCGAGCCGGAGATCGACCTCATCCCGGGTGGGACTCGCGTTTTGGTTCGCGGCACCGGATTACAGTCCAGCAACTCATCGATCATCTTCGACTGGAGTTCTGGCGAGTCCCAGATGATCGGTCCATCCGTCAACAATATCTTCAGCGCCACTGCGGCTCTCGATGGGTCCACGACCTTCGCCATTCGCGCTTCGGACAGCAGCGTCGTGTTGCTAGACACTACCGAGCCCTTGCAGGTTACCGTCGTACCCCTGAACCTCGGTGTTGAAGCCAAGGACCTGGACCTGTCTCCCGATCACCAACAGTTGTTCGTCGCCGCTGAAGACCAGAATCAGATTTTGCAGTACGATTCCCATACTCTCGAGTTGTTAGGAGATGCGGATCTTGAAGGGACGCCCCGTAGCCTTGAGATGCTTTACGCCCCCGGAGACCTTCCCCCTGGAACCTTGATCACCCTATCGGGAGATCACCAGTACGGCATTCCGAACACGCGACTTGAGTTTCCCCTTACCGTCCAATTGCGGGACATCCTGGAACAGCCGGTTCTTGGACAGGACGTGTTGTTTGAAGACTTGAGTGGATTCGGTTTTCAATTCACGCCGTCGAACCTCGTCAAGACAGATGCTCAAGGCAATGCCTCGGTGACCGTTCGCGTAGCGCCTCGCGCCGCGTTCGGCACTCCCGCCGAAAACATCCAAGAGATCATCTTGTCGGCGACGGCGCCCAACGTTCGGCCCGTCTTTTTCGACGTTCGAGTCGTTCACGAGTTGGGCATCAAGGCTGTCTCCGGAGCCGACCAAATCGCCGCTGCGAACCAAGACTTGCCAAAGAAGCTGGTAGTCTCAGCAGTTCGAGCCAACGGCAATCCGATCGCCAGCGGCACGGTCTTGTCCGTCAGCGCTGTCGGCGGCAATTGCATCGGCGCGGCGACCGTCAATACCGCCGGATTTGCGTCGGTCCAATGCCGCTCGACCGCTTTGCCTGCCGGCCAGACTCAGCGTCCCGGCACCATCACTCTCAGCGCCCTGCAGTTCGCTGGCGAACTCGGTACCGAAAACACCATCCAGCCATTCAGCTTCATGACGTTTAGCGGAGCGAACGGCGTTGAGATGGAAAGCCTGTCGGGCGACGGCCAGACCGCCCCTCCTGGCGTTCCCTTACTCGCCCCATTGGATTTTCAGGTAGTGAACGAAGCGATCAACGTCTTGGTCCCGGTAACCACCGAAGTTTCTCGTTTGGACGGCCCGCCAGTCTCCGTTAGCCCGCGCTATTCCTCGGAATTTCCCGGCGTTCCGCGGCAGGCCGTAGCGACTACCGGAAAGTATCCCGGAACCGCCGTCGTACAGGTCGAAGCCGCTGCTCCTGGGCTGCCTAAGACTTTCTTCAATATCGAGATCCTTCCCGAGACCCCGTCGTTGCTCACCAAGAAGAACGACGAACAGGTCGGAAAGATTCTGACTACTTTGGCCAAGCCGCTTGAGGTAGTCGCCTTCGCTCGCTCCGGCAAGGTAATTCCGTTCCCCCTCGTGGAATGGGAGGTCCTCAGCGGCTCGGCGACCGTCAGCGCCCTCACCACCTCGACCGGTTCGCGTGCAACGGTCACACTCGGGGCCTTCGCCGGCGACGTTGTCATACAGGCCTCTGTCGGCGAGCTCATCGCGATCTTTAACCTCGAGGCCCAGGGGCCGGAACCGGACAAGATTACTCTTCTCTCCGGACAAGGTCAGAGCCTCACGGCAGGAATTCTGTCCGAACCTGTCGCGGTCCTCCTGTCCGAAGACGGCCAGCCGGCGGCTGGCGCCGTCGTCACGTATAGCGGTCCCCCGACGCTTCTGTTTCATCCGCTTGGCGCCGGCGCCGCGGCTAACCCGCTCGTCACCAACGCCGATCTCGACGGTCGCGCCGTTGCCCGCGTCGAGTTGGTCCCCGTAACAGCATTGACCGGACAGGGCCCCGCTCAACAGCAAGGGACCGCGGCGATGGTCACCGCCACGATAACTTCCGGTACGGTTTCGGAGGACGTAGAGTTCGGCGTCATTGGCCGTACGCCTCAGTTCACTTCAAGTTCGCTCGTCAACGCCGGTTCGTTCCGCCCCGGCATCGTGCCAGGAGGCCTTGCGAGCATATTCGGATCCGGCCTGGTGGAAGCGATCAGCGAAATAGTCCAGCCTTCCGGCGTCACCAGCTTCAATGGGACGACCGTTCGCATCGACGGCATCGAGGCGCCGCTGCTTGCGCTCGCCCCCGGTTCTCCGGAACAGATCAACTTCCAAGTCCCGTTCGACATATTGCCCGGACAGCTTGTTTCCGTCGAGGTCGAGAACAACGGAAGCAAGACGACCATACAGAATGTCGCCGTCTTCTCGGTCCAGCCTGGCATTTTCGAAGTAGAAGAGGACCAAGGGAAGATTGGCGCCGTGCTGCACGCCGACGATGGCTCTCTGGTTACCGCTGCCAATCCGGCGGAGCCCGGCGAGGCCCTGTCGCTCTACTTCACGGGAGGTGGAGCCTTAAATAGCCCGGGCGCCGCGACCGGCGAACTCGGGCCCGCCACGCCGCCGCTTACGACGGCCGGCACGACCGACGTCCTCTTGGGCGGGGTTAAGACCGAGGTTTTGTTCTCCGGCTACGCCCCAACCTTCATGGGTCTCTACCAGACGAACTTTGTCGTCCCTCCCAACAGCGCCTGCGGTCCGCAGTCGCTGTCGGTTGTCGTCAGCGCCACGCCCAGTCCGGCCTCGACGATCAGCGTCAAGTGTCCCTAGGCTCGTGATCCTACACGCCGGGTGCGGATCATTACCGCCGCACCCGGCTGCTACACTAGTCGTTCCGTGCAGAACCGAGCTACAGCGACGAATCGCCCAGACGACGATTCGCCGCCGCTCCTCAGAACCTGGCGGAACGTCTACGTAGCCGTCCTCTTGAATCTAGCGGCAATCATCTTGCTGCTCTATCTATTCACCCGCTGGTATCGCCCTAACGCCGCATGAGTGCCGTCGATTGGTTTGTGCTGATCGCCTCGGTCGCCGTCGCGGTCGGTTACGGGCTCTACAAGTCCAGAGGCGCCCAGACCACCGAGAGCTATCTGCTCGGCGGCAAGAGCATGCGCTGGGGCGTCATCGGCCTGTCGATCATGGCCACGCAGGCCAGCGCGATCACTTTTATCGGCACAACGGGACAAGGCTATGCCGATGGGCTACGCTTCGTGCAGTTTTACTTCGGCCTGCCCATCGCGATGGTTATCATCTGCGCCGTCGCCGCGCCCGTCTTCCACCGTAGCGGAGTCTATACTGCCTACGAGTTCCTCGAAAAGCGTTTCGATGCCAAGACGCGCACGGTCGCCAGCGCGGTCTTTCTCATTCAGCGCGGCCTCGGCGTGGGCATAGCCCTCTACGCGCCGGCCGTCGTCATGGCCGTGATTCTGCACT
>CAZYOX010000212.1:0-7713 GCA_964649285.1 uncultured Bryobacterales bacterium
CAGCAGGCGCGCACTTCGTTCAAAGGCGCGCACGAAACCGCGTTCCAATCGGGCGCGGTCGCCGGCATGATGACCGTCGGCCTCGGCCTGCTCGGCGCGTGTCTGATCTTTTTGCTCTTCAAAAATCAGGCGATGTTCGTGCTCGTCGGTTTCGGCTTCGGCGGCAGCCTGGCCGCGCTCTTCATGCGCGTCGGCGGCGGCATCTACACTAAAGCGGCCGATGTCGGCGCCGACCTCGTCGGTAAAGTCGAAGCCGGCATTCCCGAAGACGATCCCCGCAATCCGGCTGTCATCGCCGATCTGGTCGGCGACAATGTCGGCGACTGCGCCGGACGCGGCGCCGATCTGTTCGAGTCCACGGCCGCCGAGAACATCGGGGCCATGATTCTGGGGGCGGCGCTTTTCCCTGTATTCGGCATCCAAGGCATCTTATTCCCTCTTGTCGCGCGCGCTCTCGGCCTGATCGCCTCGACAGTCGGGATATTCGCCGTGCACACGAAGGAAGATCAGGACCCCATGCAGGCCCTCAACCGCGGCTATTACGTTACGACGGTCCTTGCCCTGGCCGGTTTCTATCTCGCCGTGGAGCTTCTGCTGCAGGGCAACAAGATGCTGTTTCTATGCGGCGTGATCGGCATCGTGACGAGCTTCCTGTTTGTATACATTACGCAGTACTACACCGAGTATCGCTTCCGGCCCGTGCGGGATATTGCGAGCGCCTGCACCACCGGGCCAGCAACAACCATCATCACTGGGCTTGCCGTGGGCCTGGAATGCGTGGCGCTGCCCGTGGTCGTCATCTCAGCGGCAATTCTGGCTTCCTATTACCTGGGGACGAGTGCAGGCTTGGCGGGTATTCCCGAGCAGGCGGCGGGTCTTTACGGCACGGCGGTCGCAACCATGGGCATGCTTTCGACGGCAGCGTACATTCTCGCCATGGACACCTTCGGCCCGATTACGGACAATGCCGGCGGCATCATCGAGATGTCCCGGCAGCCCGAGGAAATCCGCCGCCGCACCGACCGGCTCGATTCCGTGGGCAACACGACAAAGGCTCTAACCAAGGGTTATGCGATTGGCAGCGCCGCCCTGGCCGCGTTTTTGCTTTTCTCGGCCTACATCGATGAAGTGAAGCTCCACTTGAACTTGCAGCTCCACGACCCTTTCCCGATCGACATCGGCCATGTCCCGGTATTCACGGGCGCATTGCTGGGCGGGATGCTCGTTTATCTGTTCAGCGCCTTCGCCATTAAAGCGGTGGGCGCGGCGGCCAAAACCGTGATCGAGGAGGTGCGCCGGCAGTTCCGCGAGAACCCGGGCATCATGCAGGGCACCTCCGATCCCGACTACGGAAAGTGCGTTGACATCGTCACGGTCGCGGCCCTTAAGCAGATGATCGTCCCAGGACTGCTGGCGGTGATCAGTCCCATTGCCGTAGGCGTCATCTTCAAGAACTTCTCTAGCGGCCCCGATGATCCGGTAGGCGCCGTTTCCGTTGCTGCGTTTCTGATGGTCGGCACGATCTCGGGAATTCTGATGGCCACTTTCATGAACAACAGCGGCGGCGCCTGGGACAACGCCAAGAAGTTTATCGAAACGGGCGCTCACGGAGGAAAAGGTTCGGATGCGCACAAGGCGGGCGTGGTAGGCGATACGGTTGGTGACCCCTTTAAAGACACGGCCGGGCCGTCGCTGCATGTCTTGATCAAACTCCTGAGCACGATCACGCTCGTGGCCGCGCCCTGGTTTCTCTGAGGCACGGCGGCTGAGGCCGCGGGGTGGCGGTGCAGTTGACGGCCGCGGCCCGGGTGGGCCGCATGTGGGAGAATTAGACTTTCCGCCAATCGGGGGCCACGTCCTCCGGCCGCGAGTGCGGCGGCGCACCCGGGACGGCCCGGTCACTCTATTTCAGGAGGGGCCGTCATGGCTTGGGTCTTACTGTTTGTTGCTGGTCTGCTGGAGATTGTCTGGGCGTACGCCATGAAGCTTTCGCAGGGCTTCACTCGCCCCGGCGCCACAGCGGTCACTTTGATCGCCATGATCGCCAGCTTCGGGCTGTTGTCGGTGGCGATGCGCACGTTGCCTCTCGGTACGGCGTACACCGTTTGGACGGGCATCGGCGCTGTAGGGACTTTCCTGATAGGCGTTTTTGTCTTGGGCGAGCCGGCTCATGCCGCTCGACTGCTTGCCGCGGGGTTGATCGTGGGCGGCATCGTCTTGATGAAGTCGGTTTCCTGAGGCGGCACGATCCACGGGGTCTGCACGACTACGTCGCTGGTCTTAATCTATTCGATCGGCTGATTTGCCATATCAGGGGCGGGACCTTATAATGAAGGGCGTCGGGGCGATAGGCGCTGCTGACGAGTGGGCATGAGCCCACTTTTTTATTGCCCAAACAGCATGTCGGCGCAGTCGGAGAGCATTGAAGCGCGGGTTAAAGCAATAGCCGAACGTGTCGCTCAATATGAAGGCCTCGAGGTGGTGGAGGTCGAGTGGCGAGGTTCGGGCAGGGGAGTGCTGCGGATCTTCGTTGACAAGCCGGGCGGCGTGCTGCTGGACGACTGCGCTGAAGTTTCGCGGCAGGTTTCGACGATTTTGGATGCGGAAGACGTGGTTCCGGGCGGGGCTTACCATTTGGAAGTCTCCTCGCCAGGATTAGATCGAAAACTATTAAAACCAGCTGATTATCAACGGTTTGCAGGCCGTAGGGTCAAGGTGAAGTTGAAGGCGCCGCTGGACGGACGGCAACAGTTTACGGGCGTATTGGGCGATCCGACCGAAGACGGTTTTGCGCTGGAATTGACGCCGGCCGAGACCGTGCGGCTGCAGTTCGCCGACGTCCAACAAACTCGCTTAGTGGTCGAGATTTAGAGCGTAGCGACGAGGAAGTATCAAGATGCCAGGGATTTACTCACAGATCGAAGATCTCAGCAAGTTGAAAGGGATCGATCCGGCCATCGTGATGGAGGCGGTGCGGGATGCGATTCTTGTCGCGGCGCGGAAGTACTACAAGTCGAAAGAAGACCTGGTCTCGGAAGTGAATCTGGAGACGGGCAACGTCGAGGTCTTCGCCGTGAAGACGGTCACCGACTTGGTAGCGGATGCCTCGAAGGAGATCTCGATTAACGAGGCCAAGAAGATCAATCGAGAGGCAAAGATCGGCGATCAGTTGCGCTTCCAAAAGCCGACGGACGCGCTGGGCCGCATTTCGGCGCAGATGGCCAAGCAGGTGATCTTCCAGAAGATTCGCGAAGCGGAGCGGGACCGTATTTGCGAGGAGTTTCAGGATCGCATTGATAACTTGGAAACCTGCACGATCAAGCGCAACGAAGGCCCGGACTTAATTGTTGACCTGGGGCGCACCGAGGCGCGTCTGCCGCGGCGTGAACAGTCGCGGTTAGAGAGTTTTTCCATTGGCGATCGCGTGCGCGTGATCATCAAGCAAATCGAACGCGTGGGCCGCGGCCCGGCGGTGGTGGTTTCGCGGGCTTCCGAGGAACTGGTAAAGCGGCTGTTTGAGCAGGAAGTGCCTGAGATCTACGACGGCACGGTACAGATTCAGGCCAGCGCGCGCGAGGCTGGCGAGCGGACGAAGGTGGCGGTGATTTCCAATGATCGCGACGTGGACCCGGTCGGCGCCTGCGTGGGCATGAAAGGCATGCGCGTGCAGTCGATTATTCGCGAACTGCGCGGCGAGAAGATCGACATCATCCAGTACTCGGAAGATCCGGTTGAGTTGGCGGCGCGTGCGTTGAGCCCGGCGCGGATTTCGCGTGTGCAGATCGTCGATCCCACGACGCGGCACCTGGAAGTGGTCGTCGACGAGACGCAGTTATCGTTGGCGATCGGCAAGAAAGGCCAGAACGTCCGCTTGGCGGCGAAGCTGCTGGGTTGGAAGATCGACATCAAGAGCGAAGAGGACAAGCGCTTGGAGATGGAAGACGCTATGGCCGCGTTGAGCGGTTCGGCGACCCCGGTCAGCGTGCTGATTGACTTTGGTTTGTCCGAGGATGTGGCCGACAAATTAATCGAGGCCGGTTCGGCGACGGTGGAGGCATTGGCCGACATGACGCCGGAAATGTTGCAGCAGGTGGAAGGCATGAACGCCTCCGTGCTGGAGCAGATCCAGTTGTCGGTGAACGGCTATTACGGTCAATTTGAGCCGCAGCAGGCGTACACTGTGGAGCCTGGGGAGGAAGGGTATTCCGAAGAACAGGCGGCGCAAGCATCGGCTGCAGCGCCGGCAGGGGCCTTTGTGATGCCTGGGTTGCCGGAAGAAGGCGCCGGGGTGGACGAGGAAGACGACGACGAGATCCCGTTTGAGGACTTTGATACGATGAAGATGCCGCGTGTTTCCACAGCTTCCGCCAGAGGGGCGGACGACGATTCGGACTATGAAGATAAGGACGAATCGGATGACGACGAGACGACAGCGGCGCAGTCCAGGTCGGGCGATTCCGATTAGGACGAATCCCGTGACGCGAAAGAGGGTTAGCGGTGATGTGAACTAGGACGTAAACGCACGGAGGCGGTTTGGTACGGACATCGAACAAGATTCGGATTAACGAGTTAGCGAGAGAACTTGAGGTCAAAGCCGGAACAATTATTGATTTGTTGCCGGAATTAGGCGTCGATGAGAAAAAGACTCACTCCAGTTCGATCGATGACGCGACCGCCAAGAAGCTGCGTGAACGCCTGCAAGGCGCTGCCGAAGAGTCGGAGCCTGAACCATTACCTGAATTAGAACTACCTGCGCCGCGCCGCTCGGCAACACCTGCTCCTGCGCTTACCTCTCCCAAAGTACCTGTGCGTCCATCTATTCCTGTCGTCCGCGGCGGCGGTCCGATAAAACCGCCGGTTTTGCGGCCCCCGCTCGTAAGACCTCCGAAGCCCGCTGCTGGGGAAGCGGAGACTGCGCCCACGGCGACAGCCCGCCAGGCTGCGCCCGCGGCCCGGCCTGCGCCTCCGCCGCCGATGCCGGAGACGAAGGCGGCGCCCGAAGCCGAGCCTGCTAGACCCGATATTCCTAGGATTTCTCGGCGCCCGCCGGAGCGCCCCGCGCCGCCCGTGCGGCGTGCGGTGCCCGCAGCGCCTGCGGCGCCGCCGCAACGACCGATGCCGGGAGCCGCAGCGCCGCCTCGTCCGATGGGCGGCGGCGTTCCTGGGGCGCCGGCACGCCAGGCTCCGCGGCCGCCGCAGGCGCCGGCGTTTCGCCGAGGCGCAACCAACCTGCCTGGGCAGCAGCCCGCAGCTCCTGCGCCGCGTCCTGGCCGGCCGGCCGGCCCCGGACCTGGGGAGCGCCGTCCACAAGGACCGGGCGTGCCTCAAGCGAGAACAGCGCCGGGAATCGTGCCCGGCCAACCGATTTATCAGCGCCCGCGTCCTGGCGGTCCGACGCCGGGCATGCCGAGTGGGCGGCCTGGCGCACCGGCACGCCCAGCGGCGCCGGGAGTCGTACCGGGGGCTCCGGCTGGGGCCCGTCCGGGCGGACTGCCTGCGAGACGGCCTCGTCCGGGCGCACGCCGACGCGACCCCGAAGCAGAACGCGAGCAGAAGATTCTGAGAGGCGCGCAAGCGCGCGCTCCGCAGGCTCCGCCGAAGGCCGCGAACGCGGAAATCGTCATTGGCGACGGCGCCACGGTCAAGGAATTGGCCGAGAAGCTGGGCATCAAGGCGAACTTGATCATCAAGACGCTGTTTGAACGGGGCCTATTCGCCACGATCAACCAGACGCTGACGATGGAGATGATTAAGGATCTCTCCAGCCATTACGGCGCGCACGTCGAAGAACTGACCTTCGAAGAAGAAGCCGAGATGGAGACGGATCTAGCCGAGGATTCGAGTGCGCTCGAACCCCGTGCTCCGATCGTCACCGTGATGGGTCACGTCGACCACGGCAAGACGTCGTTGCTCGACGCGATCCGCAAGACCAGCGTTGCCGAGCGCGAGGCCGGCGGCATCACGCAGGCGATTGGCGCTTCGACCGTGGTTCTTGAAGACGACAAGAAGATCGTCTTTGTCGATACGCCGGGCCATGAAGCGTTCACGCGCATGCGCGCTCAAGGCGCGGCCGTGACGGATGTCGTTATCTTGGTGGTCGCGGCCGACGACGGCGTGATGCCGCAGACGCTGGAGGCGATCGACCATGCACGCGCGGCGAAGGTGCCGATTGTGGTGGCGGTCAACAAGATCGACAAGAACAATGCGCAGCCGGATCGCGTGAAGCAGCAACTTTCGGATCGAGGCCTTATGCCCGAGGAATGGGGCGGCGACACGATCATGGTTCCGGTCTCGGCGATTACCGGCGAAGGCATCGACAGCTTGCTGGAAACGGTGCTGCTCGTCGCTGAAGTCCGGGAGCTCAAGGCCAACCCCAACCGTTTGGCGACGGGCACGGTGTTGGAAGCGAAGCTGGATCGCGGCCAGGGTCCGGTGGCGACGATAATCGTCCAGAACGGTACGCTGCATGTCGGCGACTACTTCTTGGTGGGCTCGGTCTTTGGACGCGTTCGCGCGCTGCTCGACGACCGGGGTCAGCAGACGCCGGAGGCGGGGCCGGCAACGGCCGTCGTCGTGTTGGGTCTGGACAGTCTGCCGCAGCCGGGCGACCAGCTGCACGTGACGACGGACATCGACAAGGCGCGCAAGATTGTCGGCTTCCGCGAAGAGAAAGAGAGGGATCAGTACCTCAATAAATCGTCACGGCTTTCGTTGGAGCAGTTCCAGGACCGCCTCAAACGCGGCTTGATCAAGGAACTGCCGATCGTGCTCAAGGCCGACGTGCAAGGCTCGCTCGACGTCTTGCAAGACGTGCTGGGCAAGCTGAAGAACGACAAGGTCGAAGTGCAGATGATCCACACGGGCGTCGGCGCGATCTCCGAGTCGGACGTGCTGTTGGCGATGACCGCCGAGGCGATTATCGTTGGCTTCAACGTGCGTCCGGAACGAAGCGCGACGGCGTTGGCGGAGAAAGAAAAGATCGACATCCGCCTGCACACGGTCATCTACGAGCTCGAAGACGAACTCAAGAAGGCTCTCGCGGGCTTGCTCGAACCGGTCATCAAAGAGACCTTCGAAGGGCGCGCCAAGGTGCAAGAGATTTTCCACGTCTCGAAGGTGGGCACGATCGCCGGCTGCATCCTCGAAGAAGGCAAGGCCAGCAGAACCAGCCATGCGCGGCTGCTGCGCGACAACGTGGTCATCCACACCGGCAAACTGGGTTCGCTCAAGCGCTTCAAAGACGACGTCAGCGAAGTGCGCGCGGGCCAGGAGTGCGGTATCCGCCTAGAGAACTACAACGACATCAAACAGGGCGACGAGATCGAACTGTTCCAGACGGAGAAGGTCGCTCAGGAGCTCGTGCTGTAAGTTGATCGTCGTCTCGTTGTTGACGCTCGAGATCGCCGTCCGCGACGCGCAATCGCTGAAGGATAAGCGCCAGGTCATACGGGCGCTCAAAGACCGACTGAAGAACCACGGGCTCTCCGTGGCCGAGACGGATCATCTAGACTCATGGCAGCGCGCCCAAGTGGCCGTCGTCACGGTGGGGTCGGACGCCGCCGTGGTCGATGCCGTGTTGCGGCGCGCGGAGGCCGAAGCCGAGGATCAACTTGCAGGAGATCTCGTCGACTCTTCGATCGAGAGACTGGTCTAACCATTCGCCATGAGTCACCGACGCGACCGAGCCGCGGAAGAAATCCGCCGCGAATTAAG
>CAZYOX010000213.1:0-7713 GCA_964649285.1 uncultured Bryobacterales bacterium
GTGCGCGATCGCTTCTTGGAGCGTGATGGGCGTATCGCCGAATATGCCGACGCGGGGAGGCAGCACGGGACGATCTTCGGCGTCAGGCGCTTGAGAGAAAGCTGGAACAGACGCAAGCGACGCGACAATCAGCAGGAAGAGGGCGGCCTTTGAGCCGCCGGCGAGTTTGGAGCCGAGGCGCGCGCCGGCGCGTCCGACCTTGGAGGAGACACGGCCGTAGCGATCGGAGAGCCTGCGCCAGAAGGGCGCCTCTTGGAATTCCTCGAACAGTTCGTAGAAGACCGGCACGGCCAGCAACGTGAGCAGCAAGCAGAGCGTTTGGCCGCCGACTACAAGCACGCCGATGGAGCGGTTGGTCGCCGAGCCGGGGCCGGTCGAGAGAACCAGGGGAATCATACCGGCGACGAGAGCGAGAGTGGTCATGAGAATGGGACGAAGGCGATCGCGGTTTGCCTGGATGATGGCGTCGTAGCGGTTCATGCCTTTTTCGCGCAGGCCGTGAGTGTGGTCGATCTGCAGAATGGCGTTTTTCTTGACGATGCCGAACAGCAATAACATGCCGAGGCCGGAAAAGATGTTGATCGTTTGGCCTGCGAGCAAGAGCGCCAAGATGCCGAAAGGCACGGCCAGCGGGAGCGTCAGCAGGATCGTAATTGGGTGAATGAACGATTCGAACTGAGCAGCCAACACCATATACATGAAGATGAACGAAAGCGAGATGGCGAGCACGAAGTAGTATCCGGCGCGGCCCAGTTCACGAGAGGTTCCCGAGAGGATGAAGCCATAATCCGGGGGAAGGTTCATCTCCTCTTCAATTTCAGCCATGCGGTTGATGACTTCCCCTTGCGAGCCGCCGGGAAGGATGTTGGATGAGAGCGTCACTTGACGTTGACGGTTGAGGCGCTCGATGGCGGAAGGCCCCTCTTCCTCGGAGATGCGGGTCACTTCGCTGAGGCTTACCCATCCGCGCTCAACCTTTGACGATGGAACCGTCATGCGATTCAAGCCGGCTTCGCTGGCCCGGAACTCGCTGTCGGCGCGGAGGCGGACGTCGTATTGGTCCGAGTCCACATTGAAGGTCGAGACGATCTGCCCGGCGACAAGCGTATTGAGGGCCTGAGCGATATCGCCGACTTGGACGCCTAAATCGGCGGCCTTCAAGCGATCGATTTCGATGCGCAGTTCCGGCTTGCCGAAATTCAGCGAAGTGTCGGCATCGACGACGGTGGGGATCGCCTTAAATTTCTCCAGCGCCTCGGCGGAGTATTCCTCGAGCTTGGCTAGATCGGGTCCGGCGATGGCGAACTGAACGGCGCCGCCGCCCCCGCCGCCGGGCGCTCCTGCCGGGCCGACGCTCATGCGCAGTTCTTCCGGGTAACGCGCCAACACGTCACGCGCTTGGCCTTCCATTTGCTGCTGGGTGAGGTCGCGCTCATCCATAGGAGTGAGCTTGACGAGAATCGTGGCGGTATTGACGGCCCCTTGCGTACCGCCGCCGATTCTGGAAAGGGTGTCGGTGACGCCTGGGATTTCGCGCAAATCGCGCGCGATGCGTTCGGCAATGCTTGTTGTGGCCGCGAGAGAAGACCCTTCGGGGGTTCGGACCGACACTTGGAACTCGGCACGGTCGTCAACGGGCGTAAAGTCCTTGCCGATGAATATGAACAGCGGAACGATGCTGAGCACGACTGCGGCGCACAAAGCGACGATGGTCTTGCGGTGATCCATCGACCAGACCAGCATGCGCGCATACAACTCATCGACCGGCTTGAAGAAGCGCGAATCCTTGGATGAGGAGTGCCCTTGACCTGTTTGAGCCACAGGCTTGAGAAAGCGCGAACACAACATCGGGGTCAGCGTGAAGGAGACCAGGAGCGATACGGCGATGGCGAAGGCCGCCGTCAAGCCGAAAGACGACATGAAGCGTCCGACGATGCCCCCCATGAACCCGACGGGAACGAATACTGCCAGCAGCGACAGGGTGGTGGCCATGACCGCGAGTCCGATTTCCTTGGTTCCCGCGATGGCGGCCTCGACCGGCGGCAGCCCTTTCTCCTCCATGTAGCGATAGATGTTTTCGAGGACGATGATCGCGTCGTCAATCACGATGCCGACCATCAGCGTCAGGGCCAGCATGGTGATCTGGTTCAACGTGTAGTCCATGGCCGCCATGAGGCCGAAGGTGGAGACGATTGAGGTGGGAATCGCCACAGCGGCGATCAAGGTTGTTCGTAAGTTAGCGAGGAAGACAAAAATGATGATCGAGGCCAGAATGCTGCCCTCGACCAGATGCGTCTCGATGGAACTGACGGCGGCCTGGATGAAGATGGACTGATCGCTGACGACCTGGGCCTGAACATCTCTTGGTAGGGCTGCTTTCAACTCGGCCAAGCGTTGCTTGACGCCGTTGGCGACGGCCACGGTGTTCTGCCCCGACTGTTTCGAGACAACGAGCGTCACCGCGGGCTGGCCGTTGAGCTTGGAGACGCTGCGGAGCTCCTCTTCGCCATCGATGGCCCGGCCGATATCGCGTACCTTGACGACGTAGTCGCCGCGGAGAGCGACAGCGATATCGTTGAAGGCCTCCGGATCGCTCAGGCGACCCATGGTGCGCACGGTCAATTCCGTGGCGCCTTGGCCGACGCGCCCGCCTGGCAGCTCCATATTCTGTTGGCGGAGGGCGGCGGCCACTTGGGCGACGGTCAGGTCATAGGCCCGCAATTTGTCGGGATTGACCCAAACATGGATCTCGCGGTCCGCCCCGCCGACCATCTGCACTTGACCGACGCCGGGGATGTTCTCGATTTGCTCCTTGATTCGCTTCTTGGCGATTTGGGTGACGTCGCGCAAAGGCCGCGGCGCGGCGACGGCGATCTGCATGATCGGAGCCGCGTCGGGGTCGAACTTCTGAATGACCGGCTGTAGCGCCGTCTCCGGCAGGTCGCCGGCGATGAGATTGACCTTATCGCGCACTTCCTGCGCCGCAACGTCGCCGTTCTTCTCAAGGATGAACGAGATGATGACGATGGATACGCCCTCGCTGGAGGTGGAGCGCAACTCGTCGATGCCGCTAATCGTGTTAACGGCGTCCTCGACCCTCTTGGTAATCTCGGTCTCGATCTGCTCGGCCGACGCACCCGGGTTTGTGATGGAAATCGCGACGGTGGGCAAGTCGACCTTCGGCAGCAGGTCCACGCCAAGGCTGAAGAACGAGAAGATGCCTATGACGGTCAGCGAGAGGACCAGCATGGTCGCGAAGACGGGGCGTCTGATGCAGAGCTCAGCTAACTTTTGCATGGCTGCTCCCCTGGGTCGCGGGCGCGCCCGGCGTCGTCATATGATTGGCAGCATTAGTTTGCTGCACGGCGAGTCCGTCGTAGAGTTCGTCAAGATTGGTCACCGCGACGCTCTCGCCGGCCGATACGCCGGAAAGAATGCGAACCATGTCGCCGATGGTGTCTCCTGGCTGCACAACGCGCACGGCCGCCTTGCCGTCCTGGATAACGAATACCTGAGAGGAGTCGGTCGTGGGATCGGAAAGGATCGCTTCTCGCGGCACGAGCACGGCCTGCTCGCTATCCGGCAGCAAGACACGCGCGGCGGCGAACATGCCCGGCTTCAGTTCGAGACTGGGATTGTCAAATCTGGCCTCGACGGTCAGCGTACGGGAGTTGGCATCAACCGCGGGATTGATGGCGCTGATGCGTCCTGCGAAGTCGCGGCCGGCAAAGGCGGATACCCGAGCGGTGACCGGCATGCCAATTTGCAGCCCGCCGGCGTTGCTCTCGGGAATCTGCAACTCCAACTTGATCGGACTAGCGCGCAGGATCGTGGCGATCGTCGCCGTGTTGCCGACGTACTCGCCCACGGCGATCGGCCGCGCGCTCACGTATCCCGAGATGGGAGCGCGGATGACGGTATCTTCCAGCGCCTTTTCGGCGATACCCAACTGGGCCTCGGCGGCCCGAAGCGAAGCGTTTGCCGACTCGACCCCCCCGTAATTCTGCCGGGCGGCGTTGACCGCTCCCTCATATTGCCGGCGCGCGGCATCCTCTCGCGCTTTGGCCGTCTCTTCTTTCGTGCGGGCCGTCTCGTAGGCGCTCTGGGAGACGTCGCCGGTTTTCACTAGATTGGCGTAGCGCTGGGCGTCCGCGGCGGCCAGGCGAACTTCGGCTTGCGCGGATTCGTAGGCCGCGCGAGAAGCTTGCACTTCGGGAACGGCGGCGGCGTCGAACGAGGCCCCGCCGTAGAGACCGATGCGCGCCTCGGCCTGCCGGACGGCGGCCTCGGCCTGCGCCGCGCCGGCGCGCGCCGAGGCCAAGCGCAGTTGCGCCTCGCTATCGTCTAGCCGGGCGATGACCTGACCTTTCTCGACGAAAGAGCCGACATCGACCGGCGTGGCGACCACACGGCCTGGGCTCAGCGGGGCGACATCAGAAAATTCGTCGGCGACGAAGCTGCCGGTCGCCTCTACGTAGGCGGGGACTTCGCGAACCAATGCCTCGGTGGTGGCGACGGTGATTGGCTGAACCGCGGCGCTCTGGGGCGCCGGCTCGTCCGCGGAGCACCCGGCCAACAAAGCGAGGGCAGCGACGCAGATGATAATAGCGGAGCCTTGCGGCGCATTCGCGTGCCGGACGCAGATTCTACTGCTGATCATAATTTCCTTTTGCCGCGCGGCGCCGCTGTCGCGTTCGCGGCCTTCGCCTTACGCTTTATCAAACCATCGAGTACGAGCGGCGTGAACATATCGACCGCTTCTTCGTCCGAAAGCCCCAGCAGCTCGTTATCGAAGAGCCTACGCACCATGGCGTAATACACCGGCAGTCCAAACATAGAGAAGACGATTGCTCGCGGATCGCCCGCCGCGAAGGCCCCTTCTTGCTGCCGCTGCTCGACGTAGCGGACCAGGAAAGTAAACATCGGCATACCGCGCGTTTCGTTGAAGAGCCTCGAAATCTCATGCCGTTCGAGCGCGGCGAAGAGCAGCAGGCGCTGGTATTGGGGATCGTTTCGATAGCTCTCCAAGATCTCGCCGAAAAGAAAGCGAAACAAGCCCTCGTCATCCTTTCGTTCCGCTAAAGATTGCAGCTTCGCGCGCCATTCCGGGGCGCGGGAATCCTCGGTCTTGGAATCGAGAATGGCGGTATAGAGCCCTTGCTTGGTTCCGAAGTCGCGAAACAGCAAGGCCTCGTTTACTCCCGCGGCGTCGGCAATTTGTTTGGTTGTCACTCCGCCAAACCCGCGTTCGGAGAACAGTTCGACCGCAGCGCGGATGAGATAGCGACGGCGCTCGTCTGCGGAAATCCGCTTTCGCGGGGGTTTGATCGGCTCCTTTCGCGTCATAGTAAGTATGTACTTACTTATATACTGTGAGCGATACGGCAGTCAAGATCGATCTCAGGCCGACCCCCAGGAGCCGCCCTTGCAGCGGAATCCGTTGAGATCGGGCTCGGGGAACTGCTGTTATACTGATTCCGCCTGCACCCGGAGGCGCGACTGGCCAGTAGGTAACTTAATGAAACGACTAAAGAACTGGGCTTTGCCCGCCGTTGTTTTGGCGTGTACGTTGGCCGGAGGGTTGCTGGGACCGCGAATTAGCGTCGCGGCAGCGGCCTCGGAAGACGACGTTAGGGACAGCTTCCAACAATTCAGCGAAGTGCTCTCCGTCGTTGAAGACAACTTCGCCGACGAGATCGAGCCGGAGGACGCCGTCTACCAGGGCGCCATTCCGCGCATGTTGATGGCGCTCGATCCGCACTCCAGTTTTTGGGACCCGGAATCGTTCGAGCGGATGCGTGAAGACCAGCGCGGGCGCTATGCCGGCGTGGGCATGACGATCCAGCCGCGCAATGGGCAAACCGTGGTCGGGGCGCCGTTCCCACACACGCCCGCCTACCGGGCGGGATTGCGTCCGGGCGACGTTATTGTCGAAGTCGACGGTAAACCCATGGAAGGGTTGAATACCACGGAAGTGGCCAACAACCTACGCGGACCGGAAGGCACGGAAGTCGAGATTGGCTACGAGCGGCCGGGGCGCGAAGGCCTGGTAAAGGTCAGGGTGATCCGGGCGTCGATTCCGCGGCCGAGCGTGCCGGTCGCCTTCAAACTGCGGCCGGATGTGGGCTTCGTGAAGATCGAATCGTTCAACGAAAACACCGGCAAGGAACTAGACGCCGCTATCGAGAAGATGGACGAGTCGACCCTGAAGGGTCTGGTGCTGGACTTGCGAGGCAACCGCGGCGGGTTGTTGAGCCAAGGCGTCTATGTCTCGGAGAAGTTCCTGCAGAAAGGCCAGACGATTGTTTCGCACCATGGTCGAGCGTCGGATGAACGCGTCTATAAGGCGCAGAAGAACGACACAGGCCACCGCTATCCGATTGTGGTGATGGTGAACTGCGAATCGGCCTCGGCGGCCGAGATCGTTTCCGGCGCGTTGCAGGATCACGACCGCGCGCTGATTATCGGTTCGCCGACATTCGGCAAGGGTTTGGTGCAGACGGTGTTTCCTTTGGGAAGCCGTTCGAGTACGTCGGGTTTGGCGTTGACGACGGCGCGCTACTACACGCCGACGGGCAGAGCGATTCAGCGGCGTTATGACGGCGTTTCGATGGTCGAGTATTATGGCGACCCGTGCAGCGAACACTACAAGCCGACGCACGACGACGTGCGGCTCACCGATAACGGGCGTCAAGTATATGGCGGCGGCGGAATTACGCCGGATATCGAGTTAGAACAGCATCGGCTCAACGATGTGGAGATCAAGCTGCGGACGCAGTTTGCGTTTGAGAATTTCGCCCAACAGTACACGCTGGATCGAGTCGAACTGCCGGCTGGCTGGGAACCGACTGCGGAAGTTGTGGAGAGTTTCAAGAACTTCCTAGCCAAAGAGGAGATCGAGGTAACGGATGAGCAGTTCCAGGAGAACCTGGACTTCATCAAGCGATTCATCAAGCGGGCGGTGTACATCTCCGCTTATGACGTAGATGAGGGCGAGAAGGTCTACTACCAGCTCGATCCGGATGTCGAGAAGGCGTTAGAGGCGCTGCCGCAAGCGGCGGCGCTGTTGCAGGGCGAACCGATCGAGCAGAAAGAGCGCTTGGTGGCGGGCCGCTAGCTGACGCCGTTAATAGTCCACAAGAAAGCCAGCCGGATGTTTATCCGGCTGGCTTTTGTTTTTGTACGGTCAGCTAGCGCAGCTTCTCATTGCCGAAAATGAGCCGCACGCCCGTGGTGAGCAGGATATCGTTCTGCTCGCGTCCGTTGACCGGATTGCTGAGGAAACGGTCGGAGAAGGTGACGTTCCAAGCCATCCAGCGGAAGAGGTCGGTGACCAGACCGGTATCGAACTGCAGCCGGTACTCGCCGGTTTCGCTGAGGTTGGGATAGAACGTGAGACGTTCGTTGAACGAGGTGCGGTCGGTGAGGGTGTAGTTGAACTCTTCGCCGACTGTGATTTCAGCCGAACGGCGGGTGACGTCGTTGCTGAAGAATTCTTGGTTGAACGCGCCGCCGCCGAAGACATCGAACCGCATGCGTTCGTTCTTGATTGCGTGATAACCGAAACCCCCGCCAAGCACATTGCGCAGATCGAGGCTTTGGAACTCGTCGTACTCCAAGTCAACGAAACCATAGGTGAATGTCTTGTCGGTGACGTTGAGTTCATAGCGGCTGCCGCCGCGAATGGCGTTCGCGGTGACGACGGATTCTCCC
>CAZYOX010000214.1:0-7692 GCA_964649285.1 uncultured Bryobacterales bacterium
GGAATAAGACGCTTAAGAAACTGTCATGGCTAAAGAACGCATCCGGATCCGCCTAAAAGCTTACGACTATCGCGTACTCGATAAGTCGACGGGCGAGATTGTCGATACAGCGAAGCGGACCGGCGCTACTGTGGCGGGACCGATCCCGTTGCCGACGATGAAGAACAAGTACACCGTTTTGCGTTCGCCGCACGCAGACAAGCGCTCGCGCGAGCAGTTTGAGATCAGAACGCACAAGCGTTTGCTCGACATTCTTGAGCCGACGCAGGAGACGGTCGATTCCCTGATGCGGCTCGACTTGCCGGCAGGCGTTGACGTAGAAATCAAGGCCTTCGGCAAGTAGCGGCAGGTAAGGAAGAGGACAAGGAATTACGACGATGGCCCCAGGAATTCTAGGGAAAAAGATCGGGATGACGCAAGTCTTCGACGGCCAAGGCCGTGTGATCCCGGTAACTGTTGTTCAGGCGGGGCCCTGCGTCGTCGTCCAGCGCAAGACGGTCGAGAAGGACGGCTATGACGCGATCCAGCTCGGTTTGGTGGAATTCACTAAAGAGAGCCGGGTGACGAAGCCGCGTCTTGGCCACTTCAAGAGAGCCGGCGTTGAGGCGGCTCGTTATGTCCGCGAGTTCCGGGTTCCCGGCAATGCGGAAATCAAGGCCGGCGACCGGGTTTTAGCCACGCAGTTTAAGCCGAATGATCGGATCGATATCACGGCTAAGCCGAAGGGTCGGGGCTTCCAGGGCGTCGTCAAACGTCATGGGTTCCAGGGCGGCCCGGACACGCACGGTTCGATGACGCATCGCGTGCCGGGTTCGATCGGATCGAGTTCTTACCCTTCGCGCGTGATCAAGGGCGTGCGCATGGGCGGACGCATGGGCGGTACGCAGGTGACCACGATTGGTTTGCAGGTCGTCGAGGTTTTCGAAGACGACAACGTGATTTTGGTGAAAGGCGCGGTTCCGGGGCCGAACGGCGGCTATGTCATGGTTCGGAGGTCTCAAAAGCAGTAGTCATGCCGCAGTTGAACGTCTTCGATCTCAACAACAAGCAAGTCGGCTCGGTCGATGTGGCTGACGCTGTGTTCGCCGCCGAGGTGTCCGAGGCCTTGCTGTATCAGTCGGTCCGCCACTATCTGGCTTGCCGTCGTGCGGGTACGCACAAGACGAAGGGCCGCGGCGAAGTCAGCGGCTCGGGCAAGAAGCTGTGGAAGCAGAAGGGCACTGGCCGCGCTCGAATTGGTTCGGTTCGTTCGCCGGTTTGGCGCAAGGGCGGCACGGTTCACGGACCTCAGCCCCGCGACTACTCCTACAAATTTCCGAAGAAGATGCAGATCGGCGCTTTGCGCTCCGCGCTGACGGCCAAGTTGAACGACGGAGCGATCAAGGTGGTCGACGAATTTTCGCTTAACGGGCCTCGCACCAGCGACTTTGCGCTGGTGCTGAAGAAGCTCGAAGCCGGCTCGAAAGTGCTGCTGGTCGACAGCAGCGACAACCGCAATCTGGAGTTGTCGAGCCGCAATTTGCCGGGCGTCGTTTTGGTCGACAGCCAGGACGTGCATCCGTACGATCTGTTGAACGCCGAGACGATCATCTTCTCCAAGGCGACCGTTGAGAAGTGCAGTGAGGCGCTGTCATGAACGTTTACGAAGTTTTGAAGGGGCCTTGCGTCACCGAGAAATCCGAGATGATTCGCGCGGTCGAGCAGAGCCTCTGCTTTCGTGTGCATCCGGACGCTACGAAGACGGACGTCAAGAATGCCGTCCAGAAGATTTTCAGCGTCAAAGTGGCCGGAGTCCGAACGGCGAATTATGACGGAAAGCTTCGCCGTCAGGGCCGCTATGCGGGCTACAAACCTAATTGGAAGAAGGCCTACGTGAAGCTTGCGGACGGCCAAAAAATGGTCGAGTACGCGCAGGTTTAGGTTGGATTTGGCGACACCCAGATAGAAGAGGGGCGCGAGACGAATGGGCATCAAGACCTACAGACCAACGACGAAGACGAAGCGGTTTGCGACGACAGTGACGCGTGAAGAGATTACGCGACAGACCCCGGAGCGCTCGCTCGTCCAAGGCGTGGTCAAGAAGACCGGCGGCCGCAATAGCAGCGGCGCGCTGACGAGTTGGTTTCGTGGGGGCGGCCATAAGAGGCGCTATCGCCCGATTGATTTCAAGCGCGACAAAGCGGGCGTTCCGGCCAAAGTGGCCTCGATTGAGTATGATCCGAACCGGTCGGCGAATATCGCGTTGCTGCACTATGCCGATGGCGAGAAGCGCTACATCCTGCAGCCGGTCGGCCTGAAAGTCGGCGTCACGCTGCTGTCCGGCCCCGAGGCGGATATTTTGGTCGGCAATTCCTTGCCGCTCAAGAGTATCCCTCCCGGAACGCTGGTCCACAACGTGGAGTTGCGGCCCGGCAAGGGCGGACAGATGGGCCGCGCTGCCGGCGCTGAGATTCGTCTCGTGTCGCGCGAAGGCGGCTATGCACTGTTGAAATTGCCCTCAGGCGAAGTGCGGCGCGTATTGGCCGATTGCTCGGCGACGATTGGACGGGTAGGCAATGTCGACCACCAGAACGAGAAGCTGGGCAAGGCGGGCCGGTCGCGTTGGAAGGGAAGACGTCCGCACAACCGCGGCGTCACGATGAACCCGGTGGATCACCCGCATGGCGGCGGCGAGGGCCGCACGTCCGGCGGTCGGCACCCGGTTACGCCTTGGGGTCAACCGACTCGCGGCTACAAGACGCGAAGCAACCCGAGGACGGACAAGTTTATCGTGACCAAGCGCGGGGCGAAGAAGTAAGAGGCTGAGGAGCGGCAGAGCTAAGAAATGGGGCGTTCACTAAAAAAAGGTCCGTTTTACGACGAGCATCTCGACCAAAAGGTTCAAGCGTCGATTTCGAGCGGCGACCGTAAGGTGATCAAGACCTGGTCGAGACGGTCCACGATTCTGCCGGAGTGGGTAAACCAGACGCTCGCCGTGCACAACGGGCGGAAGTTTATTCCGGTGTTCGTCACCGAGAACATGGTGGGTCACAAGCTTGGCGAGTTCGCAGCGACCCGGACGTTCCGCGGCCATACGGGCGCGAAGGCAAGGTAAGCGAAGATGACGGCTACGGCGAGAGCAAAGTACGTAAGGGTCTCGGCGCAAAAGGCGCGGCTGGTGGTTGACCTGATTCGCGGGTTGCCTGTCGGCGAGGCGTTGGTTCGTCTGGGAGTGACTAACAAAGGCGTGGCGCCTGCCGTGGCGAAAGTGCTGAACTCGGCCGTGGCCAACGCGCAGGATCGCGGCGACGTGGACGTCGACGATTTGACGGTGTCCGCGGCCTGGGTGGACGAGGGCCCGCGGCTGAAGCGGTTGCGTCCCGCTCCGATGGGCCGCGCCTTCCGTTACTTTCACCGCATGAGTCATATCAGCGTTTCTGTTTCTGACGGCAATGACGCCGTGGATACCCAAAAAACCGAGGAGACCAAAGAGTAAGCAGATGGGTCAAAAAGTTCATCCGTACGGGTTCCGGCTGGGGTACACAAAGACCTGGCGTTCGCGCTGGTTTGCCGGCCAAGGCTACGCCGATTTGGTCGCCGAGGACCAACAGATCAAGGATCAGTTGAGACAGCGTCTGAAGGCCGCGGGCATCAGTTCGATCGAGATCGACCGTCCTGGCAATAAGCTAAGAGTGACGATACGCACCGCGCGTCCGGGCATTATCATTGGCCGTCGCGGCGCCGAGATCGAGAAGCTCAAGCTGGATCTGCAGAAGAAGACGGATCGCGAGATCTATATCGACATCCAAGAGGTGCACCGGCCTGAGTTGGATGCGCAGTTGGTTGCCGAATCGGTGGCCATGCAGATTGAGAAGCGCGTGGCCTTTCGCCGCGCCATGCGGAAGGCGGTTGACTCCGCGCAACGCTTTGGCTGCAAGGGAATTAAGGTTTGGGTCGCGGGCCGCTTGAACGGCAACGAAATCGCCCGCACGGAGTGGTATCTGCAAGGTCGTTTGCCGTTGCAGACACTGCGCGCCGACATTGACTTCGGCTTCTCTGAGGCGCACACGACGTATGGAATCATCGGCGTCAAGTGCTGGATTTATCGCGGCGAGATCATTGACGGCAAGTCGACGGGCGACTTGGAGCCGCCGAAGCGCCGCCAGCCGGCAGCCAGGCGTCCGGCAGAGGAGCAGCAGTCGTACCGCGGCGCAGTGGAGTCCGCTCCGGCAGCAGAGGGGACCGCGGCTGAGACTTCCGCCTACCGTTCTCATGTCGGTTTGCCGACGGGCGACGGCGAGGGCCAGGACTAGTTTAGGGCCGGAAGAAGAAGGGTATTTGCCATGTTGATGCCGAAAAAAGTCAAGCACCGCAAGGTCCAACGCGGCAACCGCCGCGGCAAGGCGTATCGCGGCTCTAGCTTGTCCTTTGGCGATTTTGGTCTGAAGGCGATGGAGCCGGCCTGGGTGACGGACCGGCAGATTGAAGCCGCCCGCGTGGCGATCAATCGCCACGTCAAGCGCGGCGCCAAGCTCTGGATTCGAATCTTTCCGCATAAGCCGATCACCAAGAAGCCGGCGGAAACTCGAATGGGCAAAGGTAAGGGCGCTCCGGATCAATGGGTTGCCGTGGTGAAGCCGGGCAAGATCATGTTTGAGTTGGAAGGCGTCTCGGAGGCTTTGGCGAGACGGGCCATGGAGCTCGCATCCCGCAAGCTCTCGGTACCGGTCAAGTTCGTCAGCCGCGAAGGCGGGGAGTTGAAGGCGTGAAGGCGGAAGAATTCGAACAGCTGACCCACGAGGAGTCGGTCGCCAAAGAGGCGGAGATGCGCGAACAGCTGTTTCGCTTGCGCTTCCAGTTCTCCATGGGACAGGCCGACGGGATTAAGAAGTACCGGGCGCTGAAGAAGGATTTAGCGCGATTGTTGACGGTGCGCGCGCAGTTGGCGGCGCGGGCGGAGGCATAGGTCGAGATGAGCGAACAGAGCAAGCCGCATAAGCAGACCAAGGTCGGCGAGGTGGTCTCGACCAAGATGCAAAAGACGATCGTTGTTCAGGTGGAACGGCGCGTGCCGCACCCGCTGTACCACCGGATCGTCAGCCGGCGGAAGAAGTTCCACGCGCACGACGAGACTGGAGAGGCTCGAGTCGGTGATCGGGTGTCGATCATCGAGTGCCGTCCGCTGTCGAAGACGAAGTCTTGGCAGTTGGAGAAGATTCTTTTCCGCGCTGCGCAGGTTGACCTGGGCGGAGCGGAAGAATAGGTCTGTCGATAGCGACGGAGAGTAGAGAAGGACGCGAAAGTCATGATCGGTATGCAGACTCGGCTCGAAGTAGCCGACAATTCCGGGGCCCGCAAATTGCAGACCATCCTGCCGCGCGGCGGCAGCGTGGGGACGAAGGCGGGTTTGGGCGATGTCGTTACCGCGTCGGTGAAGGAAGCGGCTCCGAACGGAACGGTGAAGAAGGGTCAAGTGGTGCGTGCGGTGATCGTGAGGATGCGTAAGGAATCGCGGCGCAACGACGGCACCTACATCCGCTTCGACCAGAATGCGGCCGTATTGATTAATGATTTGGGCGAGCCGATTGGAACGCGCGTATTCGGGCCGGTGGCTCGCGAGTTGCGCGACAAACGTTTCATGAAGATCGTTTCGCTCGCGCCGGAAGTGATCTAAGCAGGCAAGGAAGCGAGAAATGCCAGCGCAGAAACAGCAAGCAGCACCCAGGACCCGCTTGGTCAAGGACGACATTGTCGAGGCGATTGCCGGCAAGTCGAAGGGCAAGCGCGGCCGCGTGCTCGATATCGACCGCAAGAAGGGGCGCGTTTTAGTCGAGCACCTGATGATGGTGAAGAAGCATGTGCGGCCGAATCCGCAGAAGCAGATCAAAGGCGGGATCGCGGAACGCGAGGCCTACTTTGATATTTCCAATGTAATGATCGTCTGCCCCGACGACGGGCCGGTGCGAATGGGCACTCAGGTCGCGGCGGACGGAACCCGGACGCGCGTGTGCCGCAAGTGCGGCAAGCCGCTTGAGAAGAAGAAGGCGAAGTAAGAGATGCCGACTCCTAGGCTAAAGACAAAGTATTTGGAAGAGATCGCGCCGGCTCTTCGGCAAGAGTTCAATTACTCGAGCCCCATGGCGACGCCGAAGCTTGTCTGCATCAAGCTGAATATCGGCATGGGCGCCGCTTCGACGAACGCGCGGCTGATGGATTCGGTTGTGGAAGAGCTGACGGCCATCGCCGGCCAGCGTCCGGTCGTAACCAAGGCCCGCAAGTCAATCGCGCAGTTCAAGCTGCGCGAGGGCATGCCGATCGGCTGCACGGTGACGCTGCGCGGCGACCGGATGTATGAGTTCTTGGATCGTCTGATCTCGGTCGCGCTGCCGCGAGTTCGCGATTTTCGCGGAATCGGGCCGAAGTCGTTTGACGGTCGCGGCAACTATACGCTCGGCGTGCGTGAGCACACGATCTTTCCGGAGATCGACTACACCAAGACCGAAAACGTGAAGGGCATGAACGTGACGATCGTCACGACGGCGAAAAAGGACGGCGAAGCGCTGAGCATGCTCACGCGCTTTGGAATGCCGTTCCGCAAGTAGTTAGGGAGATTTATGGCCACGCAAGCCAAGATGGCGCGAGAGCGCAAGAAGCTGAAGTTTAAGGTTCGTCATCGGAATCGGTGTCGGCGGTGCGGTCGGCCTCGCGGTTATATCCGCAAGTTTGAGATGTGCCGCTTGTGCGTGCGCCAGTTGGCCTTGTTAGGCGAATTGCCCGGCGTGACTAAGTCGAGCTGGTAGGGAAGAGGGTTCAAAGAGATGTTGAGTGATCCCATCGCCGATATGTTGACGCGCATCCGCAATGCGATGGATGCCGGTCATCCCAAGGCGGAAATTCCTGCCTCGAAGCTCAAGATCGAGTTGGCTCGCATACTGAAGCAAGAAGGGTTCGTCGCCAATTACCGCGTTGCCGATGACGACGGTAAGCGGACGATCAAGGTGTACCTGAAATACCGAGCTGACAGTCGCCCGGTCATTACCAGGCTGGAACGCGTCTCCAGGCCGGGACGCCGGGTCTACACCCACTCCGGAGGCGTACCTCGGGTCATCGGCGGAATGGGAATTAATGTTTTGACGACTTCGCGGGGCGTCATGACGGGCAAGCAGGCCCGTGAGATGGGCGTTGGCGGAGAGATCCTCTGCAACGTGTACTAAGCCATGTCGAGAATCGGAAATCTAGCAGTGCAGACCCCGAGTGGGGCGACGATTCAGATCGAGCCCGGATTGGTGCGCGCGAAAGGCCCCCGGGGCGAGTTGACGTCTCCGATTCCGGAAGGAATCGAGGCCAAGCTCGAGGATGGGAAGCTGACGTTTACGCGGACCAGCGATGAGTATGCGGCCAATCATGGCCTGGCTCGGGCTCTGGCGGCGAATGCCGTGCAGGGCGTGACCAAGGGCTTTACGAAGAGCCTGGAGATCGTTGGCGTGGGATTCCGTGCGGCGGTTTCAGGCAATGTGGCGATCTTCAACCTGGGCTATTCGCACCAGATTGAAGTCGTGATGCCGAAAGGCGTCGACATCAAGATTGACCAGAACACAAAGATTGAGATCACCGGCAGCGACAAGCAGCAGGTGGGGCAAGTGGCCGCTTTGATTCGTGGCCTGCGTAAGCCGGATCCCTACAAGCAGAAGGGCGTCCGCTACGTGGGAGAGG
>CAZYOX010000215.1:0-7600 GCA_964649285.1 uncultured Bryobacterales bacterium
CGATCCGGCGGGCGTGGCCCCGCAGACGGCTTACCGGCTGAGCGATGTCGAGTTGGCATCGCGGTTGTCCTTCTTCCTCTGGAGCAGCATCCCGGACGAGGAGTTGCTCGATCTCGCGATCGCAGGGAAACTGCACGAGCCTGCGGTCCTCGAGAGCCAAGCGCGGCGCATGTTGGCCGACAAGCGGTCGGATACCTTGGTCACAAATTTCGCTTCGCAGTGGCTGTACCTGCGGAACTTGGACAGCATCTTGCCTGACATGCGGCTGTATCCGGATTTCGATGACAATCTGCGGCAGTCGTTCCGACGTGAGACGGAATTGTTTTTCCAGAGCATCCTGAGAGAGAACCGGAGCGTCCTTGACTTGATTCGCGGGGACTATACCTTCCTGAATGAGCGTCTGGCGAAGCACTACAGGATTCCCAATATTTACGGCAGTCGCTTCCGGCGGGTCGACCTGACGCCGGATGTGATGAGGGGCGGATTGTTGCGTCACGGCAGCGTGTTGACCGTGAGCTCTTACCCGACGCGAACGTCGCCGGTAATTCGAGGAAAGTGGGTGTTGGAGAACATTTTGGGCGTGCCGCCGCCGGCTCCGCCGCCGAATGTGCCGGCCTTGGAGGAGACCGAGATCGCGGCTAATTTGTCCGTTCGCGATCGGTTGGCGAAGCACCGAGAAAATCCTGTGTGTTACAGCTGCCATCGCTTGACGGACCCGGTCGGATTCGCCCTGGAGAATTACGATGCCGTCGGCCGTTGGAGAACGCTTGATGGTGAGGCTCTCATTGACGCGTCGGGCGGTTTACCGGACGGCAGCGAGTTTGCCGGCATTGAAGGAATTGAAGAGGCCATCCTTGCCCGTCCCGAGATATTTGCGGGCGTGGTGACCGAAAAGTTAATGACGTATGGATTGGGGCGCGGCGTGGAATTCTACGATGCGCCGGCAGTCCGCGAAGTGGTGCGAGAGGCGAAAGCGGATGACTACCGACTTTCCGCTCTTATCCTAGGAATAACGAAAAGCGTACCGTTCCAAATGAGGAGGTCACGATGATCATCACCAAGAAGGCTCTACCCCGGCGTAGGTTTTTGCGAGGCGCGGGTGCTGCGCTGGCGTTGCCGCTGCTGGATGCAATGGCGCCGGCCCTGACGCCTTTGATGGCCTCTCCCGCGGCTCCGGTCCGGCGCCTCGGTTACGTCTATGTGCCGATGGGTTCGATTATTGCGGAATGGACGCCGCCGACAGTGGGCAAGATCGACAAGCTCTCGCCGACGCTGAGTCCGCTGACATCGGTGCTGGACCATGTTTCGGTTGTGAGCAACTTGGAATTGAAGAATGCCTACCCAGGCACGCACGCAACCTCGAACGCAGCGTTCCTGAGCGCGGCCAAGGCGAAATGGACGGAGAGCACGGACTATTATCTCGGCACGACGGCCGACCAGGTTGCGGCCCAACAGATTGGCCAGGAGACGCAGTTGCCTTCGCTGGAATTGGCGATGGATCTCATGGCTGTGGTCGGACAGTGCGACAACGGCTTCGCATGCGTTTATCAAAACAACCTTTCGTGGTCGTCGCCGACAACGCCGCTACCCGCGGAAGCGCATCCGCGAATCGTATTTGAGCGCTTGTTCGGCGAGGGCGGCACTGCGGAGCAGAGAACGGCCGCGTTGCGCAAGAAGGCCAGCTTGCTTGACTGGGTCAAGGAAGACATCAACCGCTTACAGAGTGAGCTGGGCGCTCAAGATCGGGCGAGGGTCGATCAGTATCTCGATACGGTTCGCGAAGTGGAGCGCCGCATTCAGAAGGCGGAGTCGGATACGGCCGACAACCAACTGCCCGACCTGGATAGGCCGGTTGGCGTCCCCATTTCGTACTCGGAGCATGCCAAGCTAATGTTCGACTTGCAGGTCTTGGCGTTGCAGGGAGACGTAACGCGCGTCACCACGTTCCAGCTTGCTCGGGAGACCAGTTCGCGCACTTATCCGGAGGCCGGCGTCGCCGACGCGCATCACCCGCTGACGCACCACGGCTACAACCCGGAGAAGATGGCCAAGGTGGCGGCGATCAACCAGTTCCACGTATCGCTGTTTGCCTACTTCCTGGAGCGGCTCAAGGCGACGCCCGAGGGCGACGGCACGTTGCTCGATAATGTGGCATACCTTTACGGCAGCGGCATGGGCAATCCTAACGTCCACGATCACGTCAATTTGCCGATCCTTGTGGCGGGCGGCGCCGGCGGACGGCTCAAGGGCGGCCAGCACATCAAGTACGAAGAGCCAGAACCGCTGGCTAACTTGCACCTCACCTTGTTGGAGAAGTCTGGCGTTCAGATCGACTCATTCGCCGACAGCAGCGGGCAGATTGACGGCCTGGTCGCAGTGTAAACCGGCGGGGGAACGGCCATGAAAACGATCGCAGCATTCTTCCTCGCCACGGCGACCCTGTTGGCGTCGGGCGCGGCGGCGTATCTTGCTGATGCGGCCGAGCGCGGAGATCGGGAGGCGGTTCGCGAGTTGATTGCTCAAGGCTCCGCCGCAGTCAACGCCGCGCAGGTGGACGGCATGACGGCGCTACACTGGGCGGCCTACAACAATGACTTGGCAATGGCCAAGCAGTTAATCGCCGCTAGGGCCGATGTTGAGGCGACGAACCGCTATGGCGTGTCGCCGCTTTCCATGGCTGCAACCAACGGCAATGCCGCAATGATCGAGGCCCTGCTTGACGCCGGCGCCAACGCAAGCACGACCCGGCTTGGCGGCGAGACGGTGCTGATGACCGCGGCTCGGACTGGCAGAGTCGATGCCGTGCGGGCGCTTTTGGAGCATGGCGCCGATCCCAACCAGGCAGAGAGCAGGGAGGGGCAGACAGCTCTGATGTGGGCCGCGGCGGACGGGCACGCCGAAGTCGTGGAAGCTCTGCTGCAGAGCGGCGCAGATATGGACGCGACTCTGTCTTCGGGGTTTACGGCGCTGTTCTTTGCCGCGCGTAATGGCCGCATTGCCGTTGTTCAGAAGTTTCTTGAAGCCGGGGCAGACGTTAATCAAGAATTTGCGCCCTCGGGACGGACTCCGGGAGGTCCGAGGCGCGGATCGACGCTATTGCACATGGCGGCAGGCAATGGACACTTCGAACTTGCGGCGATGTTACTGGATGCCGGCGCGGACCCGAACGCGGCGGGGCCCGGATATACCGTGCTGCACAAGCTAGCGGAAGTTCACAAGGCTCCCGGCGGAGACTACGATCCAGCGCCACAGGGCTCAGGCAACATGCGTCTGATGGAGTTCGTCGATTACATGGTCAAAAAGGGCGCTGATGTGAACGCCCGCATGACATCCAACGTGAACATCGGCGGCGTACGGCTCAACCACATTGGAATGACGCCATTCTTGCTTGCCGCTCAACAAGCGGACGCCGAGTTGATGCGCAAGTTGGCTGACCTAGGCGCCGACCCGAATCTTACGAACGAAGATAACAGCACGGCGCTGATGATCGCTGCCGGTATCGGCACTCGCTCGCCTGGCGAAGACGCCGGTACGCAAGAAGAAGTGGTCGAAGCCATGCAGGTGGCGCTCGATCTTGGCGCGGACATCAACGCGGTAGACAACAACGGCGAGACGGCAATGCACGGCGCGGCCTTGAAGAACGCGCCCAAAGCAGTTGAGTTCCTGGACAAGATGGGCGCCGACATTAACATTTGGAACAAGAAGAACAGTGCCGGTTGGACGCCGCTGATCATCGCCCGCGGTTATCGCTGGGGCAACTTCAAGCCTTCGCCGGAGACGATCGAAGCGCTGAGTCAAGTGATGCTTGCCAGAGGCGTGACGCCGACGTTTGAGGATGCGAAGGGCGGAGAAATCTACTAACCGTCCAGTATTCGCTAGAAATACGGCCCCCTCCAACGGAAGCGTTGTAGGGGGCTTGCTTATTGCCGACGCTGACGCTCTTGGCGGATGCGTTCGAGGCGCTCGCGTTGCTCACGCTCGATGGCATCGTAATCCCTTAGGAAGTACGGTATGCCGGTCGTCGCTGTGCGCAGCCGATAAAGGGCGTGCGGCGTGGTGACGTAGAGGTAATCGAAGTTGGGCCCGGCGAAAGTGAGATTACTCGGGCCGACGCCGCGGATCGGCGTGTCGATAACTCCGCTGAAGCGATCTTCGGTGTCGAAGACTTGAATGCCGAGCGTGGTGGCGACGAAGACGCGGTCTTGGGTGTCGACGGTCATACCGCCCGAGCCGGGCTTGGCTGTTTCAAACGGCAGTCGTAACGGGGCGAAGACGGGAGCGCCCGCGGTGAGGGATCCATCGAGCTCGGCGCGAAAGGCCCACAGATGCGGGGCGTCGGAGTCGGTGACGACGACGGTACCCTCGCGGTGGGCGAGGATGATGCCGTCGGGACGAAGGTCCTGAGCGACGGGTTTGACGGTTAGCCGATCGGGAGCGATATACCAAACGCGTCCGCCTTCGGCGTCAGTGAACCAGATGGAGTTGTCTGAGGCGACAACGAGATCGCTGACGCTGATGCCGTCGGCAATGACGTGATAGATGCCGTCGAGCGTATACGCAGCGATGCGGTCGCCATCAACTTGTGCGGCGTAGAGCAGGCCGTCAGGGCCGACCATCATGCCGCGGGTCTTATAGCTGTTGTCGCTGAAGGTCGTGATCTTCTTGGTCGCATGATCGAGCTTATAGATCACGCTCGATGCGTAGTCGGCGAAGTAGAGATTGCCTTCGCGGTCGGCGGCGGGGCCCTCGGCGAACCCGTAGCCGTCGCCGACCAGTTCCCACTCTTCGCCCGGAATCAAGATTTGGCTGAGCGGCAGATCTTGCGCGGCGGCGACGACGGTGAACGAGGCGAGGCAGAGGACGGTAATGAGATTGCGAAGCATGGTGTGGTCTCCGGCGCCCTAATTGCTGTTCCAGTCGCGCCAAATCCAGCGCATGGCATCGGGAAAGATCGAGCCGCCGTGATTGCCGCTGTGCGTACCGTGTCCCACGACGAGCTTATGGTCGTAGCCCATGTATTCGAGGGCGGCGTCCATGGAGCGGTTTGCTAGCGGCCAGTTGCCGTGGTTGTTGTCGAGGTCGTTCTCGCCATCTTGCAGAAAGACGCGTAAGGGGCGTCCGATGGGGCTGGTCTTGCGGATAATACCGGGGTATTGGTCACCGTTGCGAATGTTCACGAAAGTGCCGATGTAGCTGACGACTTTGTGGAAACTGTCGGGGCGTTCCCAAGCTACGGTAAAGGCGGCGATGCCGCCGGTGCTGAGGCCGGCGACGCCGCGCATGTCGGGATCGGTCGAGAATTTGACGCCGTGTTCGCGCTCGACCATGGGCAGGAACTGCTCGATGAGGAAGCGAGCATAGAGGCCGGACATGGTGTCGTATTCGTAGGAACGGTTGCGGCGAGCTACCGCGTGGGGCCTGGCGGGTTGCACCGTGCCGGGATTGAGGAAGACGCCGATGGTAACGGGCATCTCGCCCTTGTGAATGAGGTTGTCGAAGACGATGGGAGCGTGGGTGTGTCCAGTGTCGCTGGCATAGCCGGCTCCGTCGTTGAAGACCATCAGGGCCGCGGGCGAAGCGCCGTCGTACTGGGCTGGGATGTAGACCCAATAGCTGCGCGTCGTGCCGGGGTAGATGCCGTCCTCGGGACTTACGTACGTAGCTTCGATGACGCGTCCCTTGGGGACGCCTGCCTGGGGCAGGGAGTCGGAGCCGAACTCATAGTCGTTCTGCGCCTGGCTCGGAGCGGTCAGCAGGATTGCCGCCAAGAATACGGCGGCGAGTCTTCGATTCGGTTTCATCCCCGTTCCTCTCACGGTATAGGGTAGTCGCGACGGCTAGGATAAAGGAACTCCATGCTGGGGCCAGCGGCACAGATTGTAGCGATCGGCGAGATTCTTTGGGACGTTTTTCCAGACGGGGAACGGCTAGGCGGCGCTCCGTTCAACTTTGCGGCGCAGGCGGCGCGCCTGGGGCATCCCACGGCGCTGCTCAGTGCGGTAGCTGACGATGAACGCGGTCACAAGGCGCTTGTCGAAGCGCAGCGGTTGGGAGTCTCGACTGATCTGATACGAACGGTCAGGAAGCCGCCGACGGGACACGTGACGGTTGCTGTCGATGAGGGCGACCAGCCGGATTATGTGATTCATCGGCCAGCGGCGTATGACCGTGTTGCGTTGACGGGTGAGGCCGCCCGGGCGATTGGGGAGAACCCGCCGGAGTGGGTTTATTTCGGCACGCTGTTGCAGACGGATCCAGCGGCGAGAGCAACGACGCTGCGGCTCTTAGATGCGGCGCCGAAGACCCGACGGCTCTACGATGTGAATTTGCGCAAGGATTCCTACAACCGGGAACTGTTGGCCGAATTGTTGCCGTTGGCGACGGTGCTGAAGATCAATGCCGACGAGACTGCACAGGTACGGCGATTGCTTGGGGAGCCGGAATCGGACATCGAGACGTTTGCACAGGAATATGCAGCACGGTACGACTACGAGGGCGTATGCGTGACTCTAGGCGCTGATGGTTGTTATGTGCTGTGGAATGGCCGCGAAGTGCGGGCGGAGAGTTACCCAGTCCTTGTGCGGGATGCGGTGGGAGCGGGAGATGCTTTTGCGGCGGCGTTCGTCCACGGCGTGTCGAGCGGATGGACGCCGCAACGGACGGCGGATTTCGCGAACCGTGTGGGCGCCCTGATCGCCTCGCGGCAGGGCGCGACGCCGGCCTGGACCATCGCCGAGGCCATCGCGCTGAAGCGCAAGCAGGAGTTCAGAAGCTAGCCGGCAAGCGTCGCGGGCGGTGCAGCCAATAGATCGTAGTGGCGAAGGCCTTCGATGATGCCGTCGGCATAGCAGGCCTTGGCGAAATAGATGCGCGAGTGCTTGGCTTGGCGAAGCGGTTCGAGTTCCTTGTCGTAGTTGCCGACGACAATGCCGGCGGTTTGGCCAAGCAGCATGTCGCGATCGTTGCCTGAGTCGCCCGCAGTGACAACTCGTTCGATGGGCACGTTCCACTTGCCGGTGAGATAACGAATCGCTTTGCCCTTGGATGCGCGGTGCGGCAAGATGTCGACGAAAACGCCGTGCGAAAAGATCAGCGAATAGGCCGCGTGAGCTTGATCTAGCGCGTGATGGATCAGCGGCAGGGCCTCCTCGGAGTCGACCGCCTCATCCAGGTCGTAACTGATTTTGAACTCGCGCTGCGTATGTTCTCCCTTTTGCAAGGTGAGGAACGGCAACTTGGCGAGAGTTTCGCGGATAACGTCGGGTCTCCACTTGGAGCGCAGCGTGCTGGCCCAGCCTTTGTCGAAAACGTGATTCGCGCCGTAATAGATTTCGCAACCGACCGACGCGATGATGACATCGATTTCCTTGATGTCGTATCCGCGTAAGACTTTTTGGACGAGTTCGAGCGCTCGGCCGGAGGCCACTCCGAAGCCCATGCGGTGGCGGTTCTGGCGGATGAGCTTTCGTAGGCGCTCCAGAGCAGCGTCGTCTCCGAGCAGGGTGTTGTCGATGTCGGTGATCAGCAGGCTATCAACCTTGGGGAGCCGCACGCCCGGCGCGGCCGCGGTGACTTTCTCCGGCGCGGGGCGAGGCTGCTG
>CAZYOX010000216.1:0-7585 GCA_964649285.1 uncultured Bryobacterales bacterium
GTCGTGACAGTAAACTCCAGATCAAGCTTGGGAACGACAACGCGCCATTCCAGCGGATAACTGCCGCCCGTCGCCGGACTCGTCCAGCGGTCGCCTGGCGTCATGGTGAAGTCCTCTGCATCCAAGTGCACCGCTGCGCCGTCCGCGCCCACGTAAGTTCCAGCGGAGTGCGGGTCCGTAGATCCCGCCTGGTCGCGCAAACGGTAGAGCATTAAGTCAGCGCCGTTGTTGAACTGCAAGCTGAGCCAATCCCAACCCGTCTGGTCCGCTCCCATCGAGTCCGTTGAGAACTCGTGATCCATCCACGCTGTGCCGCCGACAGAGAACTCTTCCGCGCCGACTTGTAGCGAGCCCGTCGCATTCAAGCGCGTGAAGGTGATGTAGTGTGAGGCCTTGCCTGCGCCGTCGGCCTTCTGGCTAATGCCGTCCTCGCCGTTGATGACTGGCTCTTTGGCGGGCGTCAATTCCAGATCCAGGGCGCCGTCTCGGGAAATTGCTAGTAGCAACTGCTTGCCGTCGCGCCAAGCGACTTGCCAGTTGCCGTTCCAAATGAGGGCGCGATCAAAGTCAGCGCCGGCGAGCCCTGGGCCGGCGCGATTCAGCCGTTCGGCCTTGTAGAAGCGCTGGCCCGCGATATCGCTGATAGCGAAGTGCGCCAGGTAGAGTTGCTCGACGTCCCACACCGAACTCGCAGGCTCATCGCGCTCGATGGCGTTGCGGAAGAATGTCAGTTCGAAGCCGAAGCGCCGGCCATCCTCCGCAGTGAGATTGCCCGTGTAGTACCACCACTCCAACTCAAACTCAGGATGCGCGAAGTGGTCACGCGGAAACTCGAACTCGTAACCCGGCAGCGCCTGGCGAAACTGCGCCTGAGCCATTACGGCAATCAACAGCAGCAACAGCAGGCGCATCATTCTTCGTGTACCGCCTCGATCGGGTTTAGCCGCGCCGCAACGCGCGCCGGATATAGCCCCGCCAAAACGCTGGAGGCGTAAACCAGTCCCAACGCGCTCACGAGCAACACGACGGGCCAGTGGAATTGAATCGTCCAGCCGAAAGACTGCACGTTGATGACGTAGATGAGTATCAGCGACAGCAGCGCGCCGACAACGGAGCCAACTAAAACAGAAAGCATTCCCAACAGTCCCGACTCCACCAGGATCAGTTTGCGGATCTGCGGGCCCGAAGCGCCTAAAAAGCGCAACACGCTGAACTCTCTCTTGCGATCGATCACCAACGCAAGCAGAGCTCCTGCCATGCCCAACACGGCGACGAACACGGCCACGGCTTCCAGCGCGTAGGTAATCGAAAACGTGCGATCGAAAATCGTCATTGCCGCCTCTTGCAACGCGCGATTAGGAACCACAAGCAACTCGCGGTCAGCGGTAGCGGCGATAATCCGGTCGCGCATGGCCTCAGCATCGGCATTCGGCTCGAGGTAAATCGCCAGACTAGTTAGCGACTCGTCAGGCAGATAGCGCAACAATCTCTTGCGGTCGGCGATGATCGTGCCGCTCTCGTTGGCGTACTCGTAGTAGACCCCCACGACGTCGAGAGCGACCTTTTCGCCGCGCAAGTCCAGCGCGATGCGGTCGCCCGCCCAAACATCGTGCTTGCGTGCGAAAGGCTCGCTCACCGCGGCGGCATCGCGCGCGGTCAGTTCGGCGAAGACGGCATCCGCGTCACCGCCTTCGAGAAAGCGTACGCCCGAGCGTTCAGGATGCGCGGAGGCGTCCGTAAGGCCGAGCGTTGCTGGACGGCCCTCGTACTGAATGGGGTAGCTGCGAAACCGCTCCGTTGCCGCTACGCCGGGCATCCTCTCGGTTAAGTCTGCGATCTGAGCGTCGAACACTGCAAAGCGTTGCGAGCCGCTGCGCCCGGCCGCGCGCATGTAGAGGTCAGCTTGGAACTGCCGTTCCATCCACAGCGCAACCGTATCGCGAAAGCTGCCCACCATGATCGCGATGCTGACCATCATCGCCACCGCAGTCGACAGCGCGGCGACGAGGATCGACGTACGCGAGAGCGAGCCCGCGATGCTGCGGGCGCCGAGCATGCCTTCTACACCGAGAACCTTCTGCACGAAGCGGCCCGTCCATCGAGCGCCGGCCTGGACAATCGTGGGGACGGTCAGCGCAGAGGCGGCCAACAGCGCGAACACCGCAATATAGCCGCCTACAGGGAGACCCTCCATAGCGGGCGCCAAGGAGCAGGCCAGCGCGACCAGGGCGAAAGAGAACGCCCACGGCAAGTTGTGCCTGGCGTTCGTCCGCGAGTCGTATTCGTTGCGGCCCCGCGCCATCGCTTCAGACGGCGCCACGCGCGAGGCCTCACTGGCGGGCTGCCAGGCAGCCAACAGAGCCACGCCAAGCCCTGCTGCGGCTGCGACCGCTAAGCGCCAACCGTTGATGTGAATCTCGCTCGCCTCGCCGCTTACGTAGAGCGTTTGCACCGTCAGCGTCATGGCCGCGACGGCGCCTTCGGCCAGAACTCTTCCCAACCCCAGACCGATCACCGTTCCCAACGTGCCGAAGAACGCCGCTTCTGCCAGGAATGCCGCACGCACCTGACTTCGCGAAGCGCCGAGAGCGCGCAGCACGCCGATCTCGCCTCGCCGCCGCACGACCGACACGGCAATGGTGTTGTACACAAGCAACGCGCCAACGATCAGTGAGAGACCGCTCAGCACGCGCAAGTTCCAACCGAAGGCCGCGAGCATCTTGCGGTTCTCGTCCGTGCCCGAGCCTGCCGCGGCGATACTCACTCCGGCGGGCAATGCCTCCGCAACAATTTGCCGCCAATGCTCCACGTTGTCATCAGGCGTCTGTACCTGAATGCGCGTGAGCCGGCCAGATTGCCCCAGCGCGCGTTGCGCCGCAGCGATGTCGAGAATGACGGCATTGGCCCCGGCTGCTGCTTGGAAGCCTTCACCCGCGAGCTTTCCGCCGATGTCAAATTCCTCCACGGAGTCATCGATGCGCAGCCGCAGCGTATCGCCGCGCTCGAGTCCCAACCGTTCGCCAACGAATGCCGAATGGCCGCCAATCGTGTACGAAGACTCTCCTTCTTTGGATGCCGAGCGCGGCAGCGTTTCGTCTCCGATTAGATCGAGGCCAAAGATAGGAACCGACTGCCCCGTGCCTTCGAGAGCGCCAAAGCCCTCGACCCGCGGCGAGAAGAGCAACGGGTAAGGCAGGCGCACGAGGTCCGCTAACACCTTCTCGTCGAGTCCTCCCGTGGACGTAATCTCGAGATCGACGTCGCCGGTGAGCATCTCCATCGACGTGCGAAACTCGCCGACCGACGATTGACTGGCGAGATCAATGGCAACGACCACTGCCACGCCTAGCGAAACCGCCAAGGCGGTCAGCGCCGTGCGCAACGGATCGCGCAGCAAGGGCCGCACAATCAGCCGATAGAAGATCGCCGGCCAACTCATGCGACCGCCCGTCGCTCCTCGATGCGTCCGTCACGCAGCGTGACGATCGTGTCGGTAATCTCAGCCGCTTCAAGACTGTGCGTCGCCATCAGAATCGCCGTGCCCGTCTCGTCGGCAATGCGCCGCAACAGCTTCATCACCACCTCGGCGGACATGTTGTCGAGGTTGCCGATCGGCTCATCCGCCAGCAGAATGCGCGGCGAATGGACAATCGCGCGGGCGATGGCAATGCGCTGCATCTGCCCGCCGGAGAGCTGATGTGGGTAGCGTCCCGCGAACGACTCCATCTCCACCAATCGCAGCCGCTCCAATGCGCTCCGGCGCACGTCCGATTTCCCGGCCAGTTGCAGGGGCAGCTCAACGTTCTCCGCAGCGGTCAGCGTCGGCAGCAGTTGGAAAAACTGGAAAACGAAACCCACCTTCTCGCGGCGGATTCTGGTGAGTTGCGCGTCAGCTAACCCCGTCGTGGACTGGCCGTCGACAAACACGGATCCCGACGTGGGGAAATCCATCGCGCCCGCCAGGTTCAGCAGCGTTGTCTTGCCGCAGCCCGACCGGCCGACCAGCGAGACGAACTCACCCGGTGCGACGTTCAGCGAAACGCCGTCGAGCGCGCGCACAGCGACGCCCTCGGAAGAGTATTCCTTGACCACGCTGTCGAAGGAGACGACGGGCACGCTTCCAGATTAGCGAGCCCGGCCCGTTGTCCAACAATTAGGCGACCGGCTCGACCTGCCAACCAAAGCCGGGCTCATTGGACGGCGTCGTATAGATGCCCTCCGGGCCACGGGTCAGATTGTTGTCCTCTTCGTAGCGCTCGTAGACCACATCGGGCCCGCCCGGCGCGGGCATGAACATCTCCGCCCACGGGCTATTTTGCGTGGCGTAGATGAAGTGCACCGCATCGCGCTGACCGCCGCCGTGCGGGATAACCGGGATGTCGTGCGCCGCCGCCATGGCGGCGATCTTGCGCAATTCACTGAGCCCGCCGCACCAGTGGATATCCGGTTGCCAAATCTCCGCGCCGTTCACGCGCAGTAATTGCCTGAAGCCGTAGCGCGTGTAGACATGCTCGCCGGTCACAATACGCGTCGACGTAATCTGCTCGCGCAGGCGTCCGAATCCTTCGTAGTCGTCAGGCGGCAAGCATTCTTCGAGCCAGTAGACGTTGTACGGCTCAAACGCCTCTGCCAACTCCAGTGTGTAGCGCTCGGTGAGCGCCATCCAGCAGTCCATCATGATGTCGCCGTCGGGGCCCACCGCTTCCCGGGCGCGCTTCACGAGGGCGACGTTGTCGCGCAAACCCCGCTTCCCGTCCGCCGGGCCGTAGGGCAAGGCCAGCTTCATGCGCGTGTAGCCGAACTCCACATGCTGCTCAATGTCATTGCCCGTGCAATAGCAGGGAATGCGGTCGTGGATCTTGCCGCCAAGCAGCCGCCACACGGGGGCCTCATAAGCCTTGCCCATGATGTCCCACAACGCGAGATCGACGCCGGAGATGGCGTTCACGACCACGCCCTTCCTGCCGTACGACATCGTGGCGCGCCACATGATGTCCCATAGGCGCTCGATGTTTAGGGCGTTCTCGCCGAGCAGCAGCTTGTTCAGGTGTCCTTCGATAATTGGTCCGCCGCCGGGGCCGCCCGAGCCGTAACCTTTGATCCCCTTGTCGGTCGTAATCTCCACCCAGAAGCTGTTGACGCCGTCCGGATCGGGTTGGAACAGCGACCGCGATGCCTTGTACTTGGGATAGATCGAGACCGGATTGGCTACCTCGACGCCGCCCGTGGACCAGGAGCCGGGCGTCGGCTGATAACTCGGGACCGGGCGCTTATCGCGCATCTCCACCAGACGAACGCCCGTAATGATCAGTTCGTCCGGCGGCGCCCCAAGGCCTTCAGTGCCAAGAGTCAGGACTCCCGCAGCGGCAAAGGTAGAGGTTCGGAGAAAATCTCGGCGGCGCATGGCGCACCTAGTCTATCAGTAGGCGTTCGGGTGCCTGGCCGAGCGAGTTCGCGTACCCTGCTAGCCCAATTTCGGGCCGTTGAAGGCGTGGGGCCAATGGGAACGTTGCAGCGTTTCCATCAGGGAGGCCAGGCCCGCTAGGAAGTGTTCGCAGGCATTGTCGTCGTGGCTGCGCGCTTGCGATGCCGCCGCCAAAAAGAGGCCTTTGAGGCGCTCCGCGGCAGCCATATCCAGTAAGCCCAAGTCCAGATCGATTTCCCAATTGTCCATGCGATGCCTAGCCCTCCGGGCAACGTAGATGCCGTCTGCATCGGGATTGTTTCGCGGCAGGCTCCTAAGTGGCTATAAGCGGCTCACCCTAAAGATGCTTCCACTGCTCCCTAGTACTTTTCCTAGCGGCCACCCAAAGGTTCTTCTGGAGGGCTCGCCAGCCCTGACCGATTGGCAAGCCTGAGAACGTAGCCAGGTTGGAATCAACGAAACAAGTGTAATGTCCCCAAACATTTAGGGATCGTAATCGATCCGCCTTTGGCGTAAGCTAGCTGGGGCTTCGCGTGCTGGGACGTGTTTGCTCAAAAGGAGCAAACACGCGTTTTTGCGTGCCCCCAAGGGGTTTAAGCGAATGTCAAGAATCTATCTAGCCGCACTAGCCATGGCGCTATTTTGCGTGCTGCCCAAGGGATACTCGCAGGCTTTTTCCCAGGTCACCGGCACGGTGGCGGATGCCACCGGCGCGAGCGTACCAGGTGCGCAGGTAACTGCTTCCAATCTCGAAACCGGCGTCGAGCGCGTCGTCTCTACCAACGAGGGCGGCATCTACACGATTCCGTTCCTCACGCCGGGAACCTACTCCATCTTGGTCAACAAAGAAGGCTTTCGCGCCGCGCTGCGCGACAACGTCCGCCTGGAGGTAAATCAAGTAGCCCGCCTCGACTTCAGCCTAGAGATCGGCGCGGTCAGCGAAACCGTGGAGGTCACCGGAACGGCCCCAGCGTTGGAGTCCGATTCTTCGAGCATTGGTCAGGTCATCGAGCAAAAGGCGATCGCCGATCTGCCCTTGAACGGACGCAACTTCGTCCAACTCGCCATCCTCGGCCCCGGGGTCACCGGCGTGGGCTTTGGCGTCGGCGGCACCATCATGAGCGGCACGCGTCCCGACGATCTCCGCCCAGGGAGCGAGCTATTCTCGAACGGCAACCGCGAAGGCTCCAACAACTTCCTGTACGATGGCGTCGACAACAACGAGCGCTTGACGCTAGCCATCACTCTGCGGCCGTCGGTTGAGGCGGTTCGCGAGTTCAAGATTCAAACCAGCCTGTTCTCTGCCGAGCAAGGGCGTAATGCAGGCGCCACGGTTAACGTCATCTCAAAGTCGGGCTCAAACGAGTGGCACGGCAGTCTCTATGAGTTTCTGCGCAACGACAAGCTGGACGCTCGTCAGTATTTCGCCGATCCCGAAGCGGCCAAGCCCAGCTTCCGCCAGAACCAATTCGGCGGCAGCATCGGCGGCAAGATCATCGCCAACAAGCTGTTCTTCTTCGGTAACTACGAGGGGTTCCGCAAGAGCCAAGAGAACGCCCGTCTCATTACTGTCCCGACTCTCGCGATGCGCAACGGCGACTTTTCCGGCGTGCGCGATATCTACGATCCGACGACCACCGTCCCGGACGAGACCAAGACGAGTAAGTTCAGAAATGATCCCTTTCCGAATCGCATGATTCCAGAGGCCCGTTTCGACGACGTAACAAGCCGCCTCGCAGATGCCTACCCAGCACCAACTAGCGGAGGCATTACCAACAACCTTACCGTCGCGCCGAAAGATCGGCAGCGCTGGAACCAAGGCGACGTCCGTATCGACTTCAACGCGAACGCGAAGAACCTCTTCTTTGGGCGCTTCTCGCAGCAGAACACGACCACGACGAAGCCCTCGACCTTCGCGCCAACGACAGTCGCCGGGATGAGCACGCCCGTATCGCTTGGAAACGAAGATACCTTCGCCGGCGACTCGACGCTCAAGGCCTACAACTCGGTCTTCAGTTGGATTCGCACCTTTTCTCCGACTTGGGTATTGGAAGCGCGTCTAGGTTTCAACCGCTTTGACCTCAACTTCACCCAAGAAGGCGCGACGGAAGGCGCGAAGCTCGGCGAACAGTTGGGCGTCATCAACTCCAATCAGGGCCC
>CAZYOX010000217.1:0-7574 GCA_964649285.1 uncultured Bryobacterales bacterium
TGCCGTGCTGCTCAGCCATACGCCGAATCCACTTGTCTGCTTTGATGCTCATGACGCGACCGGTAAACCCCGAATTGTACGCCATTGGCGGGCCCGGGCGGTTTGACGACCCCCGCCGCGGCAAACGCACGTATCGGCCGACTTCATGGAACTGATGGTACGTGACCGAGCAACGACGATTGAGGTGATCTCCGCCTACAACGCCGCCGCGGACGCAAACCGGGAACTTGAAGGCGTCCGTGGCGTACCCTTGTTGTCCCCGGGCTTGCGCTCTGGGGCTATTGAGTACTTCGTCCCTGCCGGGACTGGTACGCTCTCGCCTCCGGCGAATCGCTGCGTGTGACGCGCCACACTAGCTCTGTTCGATCGGCTGTACGCCTGTTGGCGCCTTGTAACAACCCGATTCCAATCGCGATCTCCCGGCCATCCGGAGGTCCGAGGATGCTAGTACGCGTGTGGCGCTTGGGAACGTTGATATTGCTGGCGCTCAGTATGGCTCCGGCGCTCTGCCACTTCTTGGAGATGCCCGCCAAGATGAGCTACGACGGGGCATTCTGGTTGACGATTTCTCATACGCTCTATGCAAAGTTTGGGACGTATGGGGGCACGTTTGAAGTCGGCGCCGTGCTGGCAACTTTAACGCTGCCCTTCTTGATTCGCAAGCGAGGCTGCTCGTTCCGGTTCGCCGTTCTCGCCGCGGTGTTGATGGCTTCGGCGCATTTGGTCTTTTGGGTCCGTGTGGCCCCGGCGAACGCGGAGATCGCGATGATGTCTGCGACGTCGCTGCCGCCAGGGTGGGAGGCAGTGCGAGCTCAGTGGGAATACGGACACGCCATCCGCGCCGTGCTGGAAATTCTGGCGCTAGCGGCGCTCACTTGGTCCTTCCTCGTGGAGACGCCGTCGGAGGCGCCGCGGCGGGCCTAGCTTTACTGATCAGACCAAACCGCCAATTCATTGCCGTTTGGGTCAGCGAATTGGAATCGTCGCCCGCCGGGGAACGAAAAATTTTCCTTGGTGATCTTGGCTCCGGCGTCTTTGACGGCCGTTTGCATTGCTTCGAGGTCGGATGCGTAGACGACCACTAGCGGGCCTCCGCCGCCGGCTTTCGCCCGCGTGGTGAAGCCCCCGCTGAGCCTGCCGTCTTCAAACGCCGTATACTCCGGGCCGTAGTCGGTAAACTTCCAGCCGAACACGCCCGAATAGAAGCGTTTGGTCGCCTCTATATCCGTCGCTCCGAACTCCACGTAGTCGATGCGGCGATCTTGTTCGGCTTGGCTCATGGATTCGATTCTAGCTGCTTCTCGATCAGCACTTCGTCGATATAACGACCTCGGATTCGCGCTTGCCGCTCGGCCGTGCCGATTAGCCGAAATCCGTGCGACTGATAAGCGGCTAGTGCGGCTGGGTTGTCAGAGCGTACAAAGCTAAAGATCTTCTGGTAGCCGACGCGCCGGGCGGCGTCGAATGTCAGCGGAAAGAGCGCCCGGCTTACGCCTCTGCGGCGGTGGCCTTCGGCAACGTAGGTGGCAATCACTGCTACGTGGTCGAAGGCGTGCGTGTAAGGTGCGTGAAATGGCTCCAGCGATTGGAAGCCGACAACTCGACCAGGAGTTTCTTCGGCAACCAAGAAAACGTTGCGGTCCGTAAGACCGGCTATGTAATCGCGCTCGGCTTCAACGGAAATCGGTTCGTCAAACACGGTGAAGAGGCCCTCGGAGATGATTGGGTTTAGTATCGCGACAATCTGCTCCGCATCTTCGACGGCAACTCGCCTAACCGTGACGACGAATTCCATGTTGCATACAGCGTAGCCGAAGCCGCGAACAGCTAGACTGAACCAAAGCGCCATGACCCGACTGTTCCTTCTAATTGTTTTCGCCGCCGTCCTGCCTGCTCAGGAAATCTCGCTCACCTTCGACGATCTGCCGAACCACGGCGACCTTCCGCCTGGAGTGACGCGTGGAGACGTCGCGCGTACGTTCGTCGCCGCGCTCAAGCCGGCCGGCGTCGAGTTCTACGGATTCATCAATGCCGGCAGGAACGCGGGCGATGCCGTCCAGAACGAAGTGCTGCACATCTGGCGCGATGCCGGGTTCCCCCTCGCTAGCCATTCCTTCTCGCACATGGATCTTCACCGCAACAGCGTCGAGGACTTCGAACGCAACATCGAGCAGAACGAAGCCGCGCTTGAGCAGCTCATGGCAGGCCAGAACTGGAAGTGGTTTCGCTATCCGTACTTGCGCGAGGGCGACACGCTGGAGAAGCGGCGCCAAATCCGCGCCTACCTCAAACAGCAGGGCTATCGCACGGCGCAGGTCACGATTGATTTCGGCGACTACATGTGGAATGCGCCCTACGCCCGCTGCATGGCGAAAGGCGATGAAGAGGCCGTCGAAGAGCTGAAAGCGCTCTACCTTGAGGCTGCCGAAGATTCGCTGGACAGCGGCCAGGAGCTATCCCATGAGCTGTTCGGACGCGACATCAAGCACACCATGCTGCTGCACATTGGCGCCTTCACCGGGCTCATGCTGCCCGAGCTATTCGAGCTGTTGGATGACCTCGATTTTCAACTCGTCACGCTGGCCGAGGCACACAACGACCCGGCCTATGAGAGCGATCCCGACGTGGCCACCACCCGCGGCGAGACGCTGTTGATGCAGATGGCGTTGTCTAAGAAGCTGGACGCTTCCGAGTATCGCGACGACTCCTATTCCGGTCAGCTCGAGAAGTTCTGCAGGTAACTGCCGCGACTCCATCCTCTCGCGAAAGCGCGATGATGGAGGCATGGAACTCGATCCGCTTCGCTATCCGATCGGCCGCTGGAAAAGGCCGGCGAACCAGATCCCCTACAGCCAGGCGCGCATCTGGATCGACGAAATCGCGGTCGCGCCCGCTGAGTTGCGCGAGGCCGTCGAAGGGCTAACGGAAGAACAACTCGACATGCCCTACCGCGACGGCGGCTGGACCGTCCGCCAGCTCGTCCACCACCTGCCCGACAGCCATATCCACGCCTATATACGCTTCAAGAACGCTGCTACGGCAAAAGGCGCCATGCCGATCGTCCAGCCCTACGATGAAGCCGTCTGGGCCGAGCTCGCGGACGCAAAGGCCGCTCCCATCGATATCTCGCTCTCCCTGCTGGATGCTCTGCACAACCGTTGGGTTCGCATGTTGCGGAGCCTCGATCAAGCCGGCCTCGACCGCCGCCTGCTGCATCCCGAGATCGGCGAACTGACCATCGGCGCTTATGCGAGTTGCTACGCTTGGCACGGACGCCACCACGTGACGCACATCACGGCGCTGCGCCGGCGTATGGGCTGGTAGAGCAGCCTCCCTTCAATGATTCCTGAGTCGGTCCATCAAGACGACACGATCGTCGCGGTTTCCACGCCTCCAGGGCGCGGCGGAATCGGCGTGGTACGGCTCTCAGGCAAGGACGCTCAGCGGATCGCCAACCGAATCCTGCGTGTTGGCGACCAGGGCCTCCAGGCCCGCCGCGCGTCCCTCGCCGAACTCATCGACGACCAAGGGCACAAGGTCGACGAGACGCTCGTCACGCTTTTCCCCCGGCCGCGCAGTTACACCGCCGAGGACGTCGTCGAGATTTCGTGCCACGGCTCTCCGCCCGTGCTCGGGCTCGCCGTCGAGCGCGCCATGGCCCACGGAGCGCGCCTTGCCGAGCCGGGGGAGTTCACCCTGCGCGCCTTCAAGAACGGACGCCTCGACCTGGCTCAAGCTGAAGCCGTTCGCGACCTGATCGACGCCGCCACGGTGTACCAGGCCCGCGTTGCCGTGCAACAGCTAGGCGGCGCTCTATCGCGGCGTCTCACGCCGCTCAAGAAGCAGCTGCTGGACCTCATTGCCTTGCTCGAAGCCGGCATCGATTTCGCCGAAGACGACATCGACGTCGCTTCCAACGCTGAACTCTTGCAACGCCTTTCGCCTGTTCGAGAGGGCATCGAGGCGCTGGCGGATAGCTTCCGCTATGGCAAAGTCGTGCGCGGCGGGCTGACTCTAGCGATTCTCGGCAAGCCCAACGTCGGTAAGTCGAGTCTCTTTAACTGTTTGCTGCGGCAGAACCGCTCCATCGTCACCCCCACAGCCGGCACGACGCGCGATGTCGTTAGCGAGTTCGTCGAAATTGACGGCATCCCCGTCAAATTACTCGACACAGCCGGCATTCGCGCAACCGCCGACGTCATCGAGGCCGAGGGAGTCGATCGCAGTTGGGCCGCCCTCGCCGACGCCGATATCGTGCTCGCGGTCTTCGATCTGTCGCAAGAGCTCGACGAAACCGACCGCGAGCTGCTACACAAGGCTCACGCCAGCGGACAAGGTATCGCCGTCGGCAACAAGTGCGACTTGGCCCAAAAGGCAGATGATGCCGGAGACTTTTTGGCTGTCTCGGCCGCGACGGGCAAAGGCATCGATGAGCTACGCCGCGCCATCGGCGAGAAAGGCGCCCCGCCAGGCGAGCAGGAGGGCGCCTTCATCACCAGCCTGCGGCACGAAAAACTTCTCCGCGAATCTCTAGAGGCGTTGGAGAACGCGAGGACCGCGATCGGCAACCAAATTCCTCACGAAATGTTGCTGCTGGACCTCTACGGCGCCCTGCGGCCCATTGATGCCGTCACCGGCGCGACGACGGTCGACGACATTCTCAACAATATTTTCTCCACGTTCTGCATCGGCAAATAGAGGTCGAACAGGCCGTCGGTAGCCTTCGGTAGAATGACCTTGTTAGCTCGCAGGGAGAACCGAGATGCTCAAACTGCTGCCCTACGTAGCGAAGAATCTCCTTCGCAACCTGCGCCGAACGCTGCTCACCGTACTGAGCGTCGCAGTTTCTCTTTTCCTGCTGGCCATTCTCTTCGCCGTTTACGCCTCGTTCTACTTCACTACGGCATCGACGGACCAGGCTCAAAGGCTGATCACGCGCCACAAGGTATCGCTCGCCCAGGCCATGCCCAAGTACTACACGGAGCAGATAGCCGCGATTCCCGGCGTGGAAGTTGTCGCTCCCCAGAATTGGTTCGGCGGCATTTACATCGATAACCGGCCCGAGCACTTTTTCTCTCGCTTCGCCGTCGAGCCGGATACGATTTTCAAACTCTACGGCGAGTTCGAGGTGCCTCAAGACCAATTCGAGGCGTTCGCCAACGACCGTCAAGGCATGGCCGTCGGCGCACGCACCGCGGAACGCGTCGGGCTGAAGCTGGGCCAACGCATCACCATCCAGGGCGACATCTATCCGTTCGACCTGGAGTTGACGGTTCGGGCGATCTTCCATGGACCGAACGACGATCTGACGTTCTTTCACCAGAAGTATCTGGAAGAGAGCTTGCCTCCTGAGTGGGGCGGCATGGTGGGCTTCTTCGGCATCCGAGCCGAGAGCCCCGATGTCGTGCCGCAAGTCGCGGCGGCGATCGACGATCATTTCCGCAATGCGCCCGAACCGACGAAGACAGAGACGGAGGCTGCTTTTCAGCTCTCCTTCATCAACCAGATCGGCAATATCAAGGTCTTCTTGCTGAGCATCGCCGGCGCCATCGTCTTCACCATCATGTTGGTTTCGGCCAACACGATGGCCATGTCTGTCCGCGAACGCATTCGCGAAACCGGCGTGCTGAAAACGCTCGGCTTCCAATCAGCGACCGTCTTGGGGCTGATTCTTTCCGAGGCCGCGCTGCTGTCAGTCCTTGGCGGTCTTGTCGGCGTGGGCGCCGCCTGGTTCGTCGCGCGAGGAGCATCGTCGATGTTGGCGGCCTACGGCATGTCGCTGGGGCTGCCGCTGTGGGGAGTACCGATTTGCCTAGGCGCAGCGCTGGTGATTGGAATTCTCAGCGCCGTCATCCCCGCCGCTTCAGCTTCGCGGATGCAGATCACCGAGGCCCTAAGACACACCGGATAGCAAGATGGCCATTCCTCTCAGCTACAACCTACGCAATTTGCGCGTACGGTATACGACGACCATCATGACTGCTCTCGGCATCGGGCTGACGGTTGCCGTGCTGCTCGGCATTTTGGCGCTCGTCAACGGTCTCGAGTCTTCCCTGGCGGTAACCGGAGACAACCGGCATGTATTGGCCATGCGCCAAGGCGCCACGGCGGAGCTTGTGAGCGCTGTCTCGCAAGAGCAGTTCAATACGATTCGGGTTCTCGACGGCATTGACCGGATCGACGGCGAGCCTACGGCGTCGTTCGAGCTAGTCTCGATCGTCTCGTTGCCGCTGCGCGGGGCGGAAGACCAAGAAGGACAGGCGGCCAACGTCAACGTCCGCGGCCTGTCGCAGATCGGCATTCAAATGCGCCAAGGCGCGCGCTTGACCGAGGGCCGCTGGTTCGAGCCCGGCCGTCGGGAGATGGTCGTCGGAGCAGGCGTCCACGGCATTCGCGGCGGTACGGATATCGGCGACAAGATTCCCTTCGGTCGAGGCGAATGGGAAGTGGTCGGCATTTTCGACGCCGGCGGCTCGGCCTACAACAGCGAAATTTGGGCCGACGGCAATCTCGCCACAGCCGACCTCAATCGCGGCTCGACGCGCAGCATCGCTTTGATCCGCGCCACCGATGAGGCGGCCGCGCAAGCATTGGCCAACCGCATCAAAGACGACCAGCGACTGTTGCTCGAAGGGCGATTGGAGCGCGAGTACTACGAACAGCAGATGTCCAGCGCGGCTCCAGTCCAAAGCCTCGGAATTTTCGTTGCCGTCATCATGGCTGTCGGCAGTTGCTTCGCCGCGATGAACACCATGTATACGGCCGTCGCCCGACGCTCCCGCGAGGTGGGCACGCTGCGCCTACTGGGCTTTTCACGCTGGAGCATCGTCGGCAGCTTTGTGTTTGAGTCGCTCGTGTTGTCCCTGCTGGGCGGTCTTGCGGGCGTGCTGCTCGTCTTGCCCTTGAACGGCCTTGAGAGCCGGCTGGGCAATCAGCTCACGTTCAGCGAGACGACGTTCTCGTTTCAAGTCACGCCCGAAAGCATTGTCGCCGGACTTGTGTTCGCCGCTGTCATGGGCATGATCGGCGGACTTCTTCCCGCTCGCCTGGCGGCGCGCAAGACTATCTTGAACTCGCTGAGGGAATCGTAAAAATCAACATGCCGGAAGCCCCAAAATTCGGAGCAGAGCTCTCCAGCCTCAAGATCGATCCCTCACAACGCGAGCCCGAAGAGAAGCGCTGGGCGAAGTGGTGGATCATCCTCGGCGTTCTGCTCTTTGCCGGTCTCGGCATATGGCGCTTCGTCTTCTCCGGCGGCGCCACGCCAGAAGTCTCCGTCGTACGCGTGTCGGCGGCTAGCGCCGATTCGTTAGCTAGTGAAATCGCCCTCGAAGCGGCGGGTTACATCGTCGCTCACCACAAGATCGAAGTCGCCTCCAAGGTTGTGGGGCGCGTTGCCTCGATCTCCGTCGAGAAGGGCGACAAAGTGCAGAAGGGACAGGCCCTGGTTCATCTTGAGGACGACGAATTTCGGGCTCGCGTACGCCAAGCTGAAGGCAATCTCGCGGCGCTCAAAGCACGTCTAGCGGAGTTCGAGGCTGGCTCTCGTCCTGAGGAAATCGAACGCGCCCGCG
>CAZYOX010000218.1:0-7537 GCA_964649285.1 uncultured Bryobacterales bacterium
ATAAAACAAACCAACCCGAGCCCAGACGCGTAAGCGTCGGGTCCTAACGCCGGAATCTCCGTCAATCCGGCGCCCAAACTGTCTTCACAGGGCCTTACTTGGCCCGCTCCCACCCCGCACGTAAACAAACGGCTTGTACCGTGCTAATCTCGACCCCTGTGTCGCACTACAACATCGCAACCCTAGGCGGAGACGGCATCGGGCCAGAAGTCGTCGACGCAACCATCCAAATCCTGGAAGTCCTCGACGGCGTAGACTTCACATTTAGTAAGCACTCCGTCGGCGCCGGCGAGTATCTGAACAGCGGAGACCCGCTGCCCGAGGCGACCCTTCAGGCGCTCAAAGGCTACGACGCCATCCTGCTTGGCGCGATGGGGCTGCCCTCCGTCCGTTGGCCCAACGGCGTTGAAATGACCCCGCAAATCGACATTCGCGAAAAGCTGGATCTCTACCAGGGGGTCCGGCCGATCAAGCTTTACCATCCGCTGCACTCGCCGCTGCGCATCCCCGAGGGCAAGACCATCGACTTCGTCATCTTGCGCGAGAACTGCGAAGGTCTCTTCTCCGACCGTCTTACGCCGCGCCCCACGGGTCGCGACTTTGAGACCGATACGATGAAGATCACCCAGCACGGCGCCGAACGCATTTGCCGCGCCGCCTTCGAGTTGGCTATGGGACGCCGCAAGAAGCTAGCGCTGGTCGACAAGGCCAACGTGTTGCAGTCCATGGCCTTCTTGCGCCGCGTATTCGACGCCGTCGCCAAGGAGTACCCTGAGGTCGAAACCGAGCGCGTCTACGTCGACGCCATGACCTTGTACATGGTGCAGGACCCTTACCGCTTCGACGTCATGGTCACCGAGAACATGTTCGGCGACATCATCTCCGACCTCGCAGCGGGGTTGATCGGCGGCATGGGCATGGCGCCGTCGGGAGACATCGGCGATAGCTACGCCGTGTTCCAGCCTTCGCACGGCACGGCGCCGACCATCGCCGGCAAGAATCTCGCCAACCCGATCGCCACGATCCTCTCAGGCGCGCTAATGCTCCGTTGGCTGGGCGACACAAAGCAAGATCCCGTCGCGACGCAAGCCGCCGAATCGATCGAAGCGGCCGTCGAAAAGGTCCTCTCGAACCCAAACAACCTGACAGCCGATCTCGGCGGTAAACTCTCGACTCAAGAGATGACCGCACGTGTACTCGAGAACCTCGGCAGTTGAGAATGCCTCGCCTCATCGATCTCAGCCTCTCGCTCAAGCCCGGCATGCGCGGGGTCAGCGTCACGCCCGCCTATACCGTTGCCAAGGACGGCTGGAACGCCACCAACTGGACGCTCTACTCGCACGCCGGCACGCATGTCGATTCGCCGTATCACTTTGAAGCCTCGCCGACCACCATCGACCAGATGTCGCTCGACGTCTTCTGCGGTCGGGCCTGGGTCGCCCGCGTCGCCGACTGCCAAGTACGCCAATGGCTGACTCCCGCCGACCTCGGCGAGGTCGCCCAAAAAGTCGAGGCCGGCGACTGCCTTCTGCTGCATACCGGATGGAGCCTGCATGCCGACAATCGCCAGATCTACCGTGACGGCCTACCGCGCATCAGTGACGAATTGGCGCACTGGCTAGTCGAACGCAAAGTGAAGTTGATCGGCGTCGAGCCGCCGTCCGTCGCCGACGTGAACGATATCGTGGAAGTCACGCGCATCCATAAGATCTTGCTCGGCGCCGGGATCACGATCTGCGAAGGGCTGTGCAATCTCGATCGGCTGAGCGAGAAGACCTTCTTCATGGCGTTACCGCTCAAACTCCAAGGCGGCGACGGCTGCCCGGCGCGCGCCGTCGCCATCGAAGGCGACATCGGCGACTAGGGACGCACCATGCCCAAGCGCCATGTCCTCGTCGTCGCCACGTTTCTGCTCTCGCTGCTTCTTTACGTTGATCGCGTTTGCATCTCGACCGCAAAGCAGCCCATCATCGACGACCTGGGGCTGACCGATACCGAGTTCGGCTGGATTCTCTCAGTCTTCGCCTTCGGCTACGCGTTAGCGCAAACCCCCTCTGGCGCGCTCGCCGACCGTCTTGGACCGCGGCTAATCCTCACCTCAGTCGTCACGATCTGGTCCATCTTCACCGGACTCACCGCCGCTGCTTGGAACTTCGTTTCGATGCTGGCGGTACGCATTCTCTTCGGCGTCGGCGAGGCCGGCGCCTTTCCCGGAATGGCCCGCGCGGTCTACTCCTGGATCCCCGTTCAAGAACGCGGCCTGGTTAAGGGAATCAACTTCTCGGCCTCGCGTATCGGAGCCGCCGTCACGATGCCGTTGCTGCCGATGATGATTCAAGCCCTCGGCTGGCGGCAGTCCTTTTTCGCGCTGATGCTAGTCGGCTTTGGCTGGGCGGCCGTTTGGTGGTTCTGGTTCCGCGACGAACCCGAGCAGCACCCCACTATCTCACGCGCCGAGCGCGACTACATCTTAGCCAACCGCCAGGCGGCCTTCGCCGGGCCCGAGGCGCATGTCGAAGGGCTTCCCCTGTCGACGATCCTGAGCTCGCTGAACATGTGGCTGATGATGAGCCAGTACTTCGCCAGCAACTTCACCGCGTTCTTCTGCCTAAGTTGGCTGTTTCCTTACATCCAACAGACATTCAACTTGGCTTTCACCGAGGCTGGCTTCTACGCGATGCTGCCGTTGCTGGGCGGCGCGGTCGGTAACGTTTTTTCGGGCTGGCTCGTCGACAGCATCTATTCAGCCGGGCACAAGACGGCCTCGCGCCGTCTGCCTGCCATCTTCGGCTTCGCTCTCGCCTCCGCCGGTCTCGTACTGAGCGTGGGACAAGCCGAAGTCGCCAGCGCCGTAGCTTGGCTGACGATCGCCGTCTTCGGCATTGACATGATCCTCAGCCCTGCCTGGTCGTTCTGCATTGACATCGGCGGCCCGCACGCCGGCAAGGTATCCGGCACGATGAACATGGCCGGCAACCTCGGTTCCGCCGTCGTCGCCCTGGCCTTCCCCTACCTACTCGAATGGACCGGCAGCGCCGAAACCTTTTTCTACGTCGGCGCCGCACTCAACGCTTTCGGCATCCTCTGCTGGCTCGCCGTGAAGCCCGATCGGCCCATCAGCGCCGGCTAACGGGATCGCATCAGAATCTCTTGCGCGCGGTTCCAATCTTCGAGAGCGTTGCCTTCGGGACGTCCACGCTCCTCCCAGAGTTGGTAAGCAAGCCGTTCAACCTCTTCAGGCATGACTTCGGAGGCGGTCTTCGTCTCCGGAGTTTCCGTGCCCATTCTCGGCGGGGCGACAGTCGCCGGGTTGCGACGGGGCGTTGTTCCGACGGTCGCGGAAAGTTTAGACTTCTTGGCTGTTGCCATGGCAAATACTCCTACTCTCAAGTCAGCTACGTTCGGAAACGCACAACACAAACAAGTGAAAAGCGCCCACCGAGATCGGTCTAGCGATGCGGGGCTGCGTGGTTTTGAAAAGCAGAACGGGCTCCGACGGCGTCGAGGGGTCACGGCAAGGCGCCCCCGAAAGCTCGCTGCGATTTCATGCTACCGGCATTGCGGGCATCGGTCCAATTGAAAAACACGATAGGCGCCATACGTTTCGCTCACAAACGGAACCCGCATGCGCGCGGGTCCGTAAGTTACTCCTAGATGCCCTGGCAAGGAGCCCCGTTTCGAAGATCTCGGCGGTACAGGCTGCTAGGCGGCGTTTGCGGCGGCATGGCTGAAGCCATTGGCTGGCCGCCATGGCTTGTGCGAGTCGTTTTTGTTGCCGGCTCGATCGCTGCCATCGCGGTGCCAGGTTCTCTGATATACGTCGTCCTATGGATCATCGTGCCGTTAGAAAGGCGCTAGCGCTTCCTTGAGACTAGCGCCCGCCGGTTACGTCCCGATGACGCCACGGCGACTTTCAGCAAAGCGTTGGAACAGCACACTGACGATAAGTCCGACGACCGCCGAGGCCGCAACGAAGAAGACATGCTGATGCTGGAAGCGCTGTCGGCGCCCGTCGATCGCCTTTACTGGTACAGGTTGATTGATCTCGCGGCGGAAAGGCCCTGCATCGAGATGATCGAGGAACAGCTGGACCGAAGAGAAAAAGCAACAAGCGATAGCGTAGTACCGGCTGGGCTGGTCGCTGCCGCATGAGGCTCTTCCTGACGCTGCTACAGCCGGACACGCAGGAAGGCCCCAGCTTGAGCCTGGGCGTGTCCACCATAGAAACAGTAGCCTACGAAACCTCGCGCGATCGCTTCGCGTGAGGTCGTAAGCTTCAGCGCTTTGTGGCGTCCTGCCTCGAACCCAGCCCAACGGCTGCTAGCGTTGGAGCAACTCGGCTGGAATGCATTCGCTCGTCGTTTCAGGCAAGAAGGTCATATCGCCCGTCTTGACGTCATAGAGTGCGCCCACGATGGCGATGCGGCCCTCGGCCGCAAGCCGGTCAAGTGTCGAACTATGAGTTCGCAGGCACTGCACGGTCCGTTGTACGTTACGGCGGGCGACTTTGTCGATGAATTCCTCCTGTTCTTCGCGCGTTAACGACCCGAAATGGCTGAGTGAGCCTTCTTCAATCGATTCGTGGATATCCCGCAGGACGTGGTCAATGTTCTGACAGCCGGTCGCCTCGACGGCATTAGCATTGGCAGCCTTGAGTTGGACGGCTGAAGTGACCGCGCCGCATCGAGTGTGGCCCAGCACAAGGATCAACTTTGCACCGGCGACCGCGCAGCCGTATTCGGCGCTGCCGAGCACCCTGCCGCCAACGATGTTGCCGGCGATGCGCACGCTGAAGATGTCGCCCATGCCTAAGTCAAAGATCAACTCCGCAGGGGTGCGCGAGTCGATGCAGCTGACAATTACCGCGATAGGGTGCTGCGCTCCAGCCGTCGCGTTCACCTGACGAACCAGGTCGCGCTTAATCCGCTTGCCGGTGAGGAACCGCTCGTGCCCGTCTTTGAGTAGCTGGAGCACTTCTGCCGGAGTAATGGCGTTCTGCAGCTCTCGCGTCGAGTAGTCTACATACTGTGTACGGTCCTTGAGCTTGTAGCGATCTTGGAAACCGACTAGGCTAACTTCGACATTGCGTCCCGGCCCTTCCCGCTCCGCGAAATCGTGAATGAGATTGAGCACATCGGGGTCGATGTAGTCGGTTGTGCGCGCATCTATCAAGATGTGTCCGCCTGCCGGCGTTGAGTCGAACTCTTTCGAAAGGGCGGCGCGATTCAGGAAGCTGACCTGATCCGCAAGCTCGATGTGCGTTACATCGCCGCCGACATGGCGTTCCATGATCTTCCTGAGCGGGCGGCGGAAGTTGCTATTGAGGATGAACCCAATCGCGACGGCCAAGCCGATTGCCACGCCGATGAGCAAGTCAGTCAGGACGATGGCGACGACCGTAACGGCGAACGGCCCGAACTGGTAGGGACCCTCCGCCCACATCGACTTCATCACTTTGGGGCTCGCTAACTTGAAACCGGTTACTAGTAGAATCGCTGCCAAGCACGAAAGCGGAATCAAGTTGATCCACTGCGGGAACAACATGACGCTGAGCAGCAACAGCGATCCATGGAACATCGTGGAAAGCTTCGTCTCCGCATTCATGCCCACATTCACCGAACTGCGAACGATTACCGAGGTACACGGCAAGCCGCCCAGGAATCCGCAGGCCACGTTGCCTACTCCCTGTGCGACAAGCTCGCGGCTGGCCGGAGAGTGGCGACCCTTCGGATCGATATTGTCAACCGCCTCAAGGTTAAGAAGAGTTTCCAGAGACGCGACTAGGGCAATGGTCACCGCCGCGACATAGATGGCGGGGTTGGACCACTGTGAAAAATCCGCCGTCTCAATGAAGCCCAGGAAGTCAGTGAAATCCTCGGCCACGGGAACTTGCACCAAGTGGTTGGCCCCCATCAGCCAACGGCCGCCAATCCCCCGCAGGTATAAGCTAGCCGCTACGCCGAAAATCACGACAACCAAGGGCGCCGGAATGACCGACTTTTTGAGCGGCTTAATCCGGTCCCAGAAGACAAGAATCAAAAGAGATGCGATGCCGATGGCTGCAGCCCCAGGATGGAGATCTCCCATCGTCCGGAACAGTTCGGAGAACGTGTTCTGCTGGTCGGGCTGGATGAAAGACATCTCGCCCTCGGGATCAGAGTCATGCCCGACGAGATGCGGAATCTGTTTGAGGATCAGGATGATGCCGATAGCCGCGAGCAGCCCCTTGATCACGCTGGTGGGGAAGAATCTCGCCAGGCTGCCTGCCTTCGCGACGCCCAATCCGATTTGCAAGACGCCGCCGATGGCCAACGCCAACAGGAACGCCTGGAAGGAACCGAGAGTCTCTAATTGGACGATGACCACCGCCGTAAGACCCGCGGCCGGGCCCGCCACGCTCGTATGGGAGCCGCTCAAGAAGCCGATCAAAATGCCGCCCACGATACCCGACACGATTCCCGAGAACAGAGGCGCATTCGAGGCCAACGCGATGCCCAAGCACAGCGGCAGAGCGATCAGATAAACGACGAGTCCGGCGGTCAAGTCTCGCCCGAGCGTGAAAGGTGAAATAGTCTTGGTCATAACGTCAGTAGGGTTTCTCGTCTCTCCAGCGGAGCCAATGTTCAGTCATTTGCGCCAATTGGCGGTAGCCGTAACGCTAACGGACGGCCTGATAGTCAACTCGGCGTTTCTCGCGAATGAGTAGGGAAACAGCTTCATCCGGGCGAACACAACAGCTCCGAGTCTTAGAAGTTGAATCAAGCGAGAGCGGCTCGTTGAAACCGCTAGCGTGGTTCGGCGCAAGGCTAGCCCCGTAGAAGGGCCGCAACTGACGGACCAGCGAACAGGCCAATCCGGCGATTAGCAGAGGTATTAAGCGGTCGGAGGTCCGCGGGGCGCAGCAAGGGCGCCAAAGGAGGGTTGGGCCGACACGAAAAGCGCCGCCGGGATCCACGCAAAGGCCGATAGCCCGTACCCGGCGATGTGGGGAACGGCGCCCAACGACGCATGCGCCAGCGAATCCGTATCGTGATCTATTTGGGAACGCAGTAACACGCTCGAAGAGCCTACACCGCCAACGCCATCCTCGATAGCGTCGCCGGAAATGCCTAGCCGCGACGTCTGAACGCTCCGGCTAACGAGACTTCGGCTGTGGACCGAGGCGGCTCGACGCGAGAAGATCGCTGCCGACAAAGGCGCCACCAGCGCTAACGCCGTGATGGCGAGCGCAGCACTTAGCCAGAGCAGTCGATTCAGCTGCAGGTTAAGTCGCCTCAAGCAGGGGAGCCTTCTTAGTGTGTAAGCGTATCACATAGACTTCGGAGTGCGGGATCGTCGGACTCTCAGCCAACCACCGGTCCAGGTCATTCGCGATACTTGCTCGGTCGAGTACTTACTTACATCAGATAGACGCTTCTAGAACTTGATCGGTTTGCCTTCTTGTTGCGAACGGTAGATCGCCTGCGCCATTTCGACGACCACCAGGCCGTCCTCGCCGGTGACGGCCGGCTTACGGCCTTCTAGGATCGCTGCAAGA
>CAZYOX010000219.1:0-7535 GCA_964649285.1 uncultured Bryobacterales bacterium
ACCAGCGAAGGGTGAAAGCCCGCCTCGTCCGTAATGGCGATCGCCTTGCTCTTGGGGATTCCCAGATGGGGCCGGACTCGGTAGTATTCGTCGTTGTTGTAAGGGACGACGGTATTGAGTCCGTCATTGCCGCCCGACAACTCGACCACAACCAAGATGCGCCCGGACTGTTGCGACTCCGCTGCCATCGCTTGCGAGGCGCGTCCGAGCAGCAGAGGCAGACCGGCGGTGACGCCGATTCCGTAGAGGCTGTCGCGCAGGAAGTTGCGTCTTGTCGTCATGGCATCTTCACCCCAGTTGGTATTCCGGCGAGCTCAGGATCAAGTAGAGAACGCTGCGCAGAGCCTCTTCGGCCGCATCGCTCGCCAACGTATCGGTACCGAGCCGTTCTTCGAGGAAGGCGACCAGCGCCTGGCGGTCATCGCTGCTCAGCGGCTCGCGCAAGAAGCGCAAAAGCAGATGATCGACAGCAGCGTCGGCCGTCTCTGCTCCCGCCGCGCGGACCATCGAGCGCAGATCGAACTGCGCGGTATGACGCGGTATCAGCTTCACGCGCTCGTGCGACATCAGGTAGCCGCGGTAAACGCCGTAGCGCGTGTTGAAGTCCTCGTCCGCATCGGCAAGCGTGCTGATCGCCGAGTCGCCGTTATCTGTCGCGGCAGTAATGTTCATGCCTTGCGCCAAGCGTTCGCCGACCTGCGCGTAGATGCGCGGAATGAAGCGATCGGGATGCCCGTACTTGGCCAGATCCGGCGGGAAGAGAATGCCGCGCATGGCATTGCCGCGCTCCAGCAGCGTCGCCGGAGTTATCCACGTGCGGCCGCCAGACCAGCCGGCAACGTTCGGCGGATAGAGCAACAACTGTCCCAACGGTTCGGTCAAATCGTTGAAGTCCGGGGCCGTCGGAGTCTTGACGATTCCCAGCTTGCGGTATGTCGAGGCGAATAGTTGCACCGGGCTCTTAATCTGCGTCGCGACCGACGGCTCGCTGTAGAAGTCGCGAGACAGGAAGATCGTTTTGAGCAGCGGCTTGAGCTCGTAATCCGCCTCTCGAAACGCTTTGCCGAGCGATTTCCGCGTCGTGTCCGAAATCTCGTCGCGCACGAAGAAGCGATAGAGCTTGGCGGCGATGAACTCTGCCGTGGCCGGTTGTTCGAGGATGATATCGACGATCTCTTCGCCGCCGAAATTGCCTTCGCGCCCAAGGAACTTCTTCGGACCGGCGTCGTGCAGCGCGGGGTCAAAGCGAAACTCCAGTACGTCATTGGTCCAGCCCGTGAAGGCGCGCGAGGCTTCGCGAATGTCTTGCTCGGTGTAGTTGCCCACGCCCATGGTGAAAAGCTCCAGCAACTCGCGGCCGAAGTTCTCGTTAGGGTGGTCTTTGACGTTCTCGCCGTTGTCGAGATAGACCAGCATGGCCGGGTCGCGCATGATGCCCAGCAGCAGGTCGCGGAAGTTTCCCGAGGCCCGCGCCCGGAGCATGCGGTTCTGTACGAGCATCATGCGGTAGTCGCGGACTTTGGTCTCGGAAGTGGCGAAATGACCGTGCCAGAAGAAGGTTAACTTCTCCTCAAGCGGCCGCGGCGTCGTCACCATGCGGTCAGCCCACCACAGAGCCAGGCGGCGATTTTCAGCCGTATTGGCTCGAAGGCTGTAGAAAAACTTGTCGACGATAGGCTGCAGGCGGCGGGAAGAACCCTCAGGCAACTGGACTTCGCCAAGCGCCTTGCCGCCGTTCTCGCGGGCGATGCGCACGGCTTCGGCGCGGCTGGGCGGGAAGGGGTCCATGCCGGGGTCCCAAATGCCGGATTCCTCGAACGCAGGCAGCTTCGAGGCGTCGATCGACTCGTAGTCGACGACCCAATTGACGGCTTCTTTGGGTGACATCGCAGCCAGACGTCGAATCTCGTCCGGCGTGGCCCCGAAGCCGGCGCGCTCGATCAGGTGCGCCGCTCGCTGGTAGTTCCAAGCCTCCCGCTCAATCGGACGCAGATCGTCGGCCCAATCCGCATCGGCAGCGGTCATGAGCAGGGCGGAGCTTGCGAGAACAGTCGCGAGGCGGGCGCCAAACAAGAGCACATGCGGATTTTAGCGCTAAGCGGCCGAGAATGCAGGTTTCGGCCGTTACCAGCCCACTTTCTTCCCGGCATTCTGCTCATCCAGCCAAGCCTGCAGCGGCGCAAAGTAGTCGCGGATCGCGGTAGCATCCATCTCGCGGCCGCCGGTGACCTGTTCGAGCGCTTCCTGCCACGGACGGCTGGAGCCCATCTCGAGCATGGCGTTCAGCTTGTCGCCAGCCTCCTTGCTTCCGTAAATCGAACAGCGATGCAGCGGTATGTCGCCCGTACCGGGACACCCGGCCGCCTCGGCCAACGCGCGGTGAAACTGAAATTGCAAGATGGCGGCCAAGAAGTATCGCGTATAGGGCACGTTTGCCGGAACGTGGTACTTCGCGCCTGGGTCAAAGAATTCCGGATCCGGCCGCTCCCCGGCGGGGGCGATCCCTTGATACTTGAGGCGCAAATCCCACCAAGCCTGGTTGTATTGCTCAGGCGTGATCTCGCCGGAAAAGACCTTCCAGCGCCACTGGTCGATCAGCAGGCCGAAGGGCAAGAAGGCGACCTTCTCCAGCGCACGCTGCATCAACAGGCCAATGTCCTTCGAGGCGTCCGGTGTCGTGTTGATGAAGCCGAGTTGCTTGAGATACTCCGGGGTGATCGATAGCGCGATGGTGTCTCCGATGGCTTCGTGGAAGCCGTCGTTGGCGCTATCGCGGAAGAACAAGGGCTGCTGGTTGTAGGCCCGCTGGTAGAAGTTGTGGCCCAGCTCGTGATGGATGGTCGAGAAGTCCTCGGCGTTGATCTCGATGCACATCTTGATGCGCAGATCGTCGACATTGTCGACGTCCCAGGCGCTGGCATGACAAACGACCTCGCGGTCTTGCGGCTTCACGAAGAGGCTGCGTTGCCAAAACGTTTCCGGCAAGGGCGCAAAGCCCAGCGAGGTGAAGAAGGCCTCGCCGTAGCGCACCATCTGCCGCGCGTCGGTATTGCGTGATTTTAGGATGCGGGTCAAGTCATAACCGGGATCGGCCCCGGCGGGCGCGACCAACGGATAGACGTTCGACCAATCCTGGGCCCAAATGTTGCCCAACAAGTGCGCCGGAATCGGACCGTCCGAAGGAACCACGTCGGCGCCATAGCGCTCCTGCAGCTTGGTGCGAACATAGGCATGCAAGGACAGATACAGCGGACGCACTTGCTCCCATAGACGGTCGAGTTCCGCGGAGAATTCGTCGGCGGGCATGTCGTACTTCGAGCGCCACATGGCGCCGGTATCAGCGAAGCCCAGTTCACGCGCGCCTTTGTTCGATAGCTCGACAAAACGCGCGTAATCGTCGCGCATCGGCGGCGAAATCGTGCGCCAGCCCTTCCAAACATCGAGCAACTCGGCGTTGTCGCGGCTCTCGGCCATAATCCGCGTGATGTCATTGACGTCGAGGCAGGGCTTCGGTTCGCCGGGACAGTATTCGCCGCGTCCGTACATCCCTTCCATCCGAGCGACGATCTCGGTGGCTTCTTTGCTCTCGGCCGTATCGGCGGGCGTCGCCAGGGTGAGACCGGTCTTGAGCATGTTGAGTTTGCGCCGGACGTCCTCGGGAACCTCGACGCCGTCATAGTGCGCGGCCTGCTTCGCTAACGTTACCCCGTATTCGATGGCCCGCCGCGTGGCGGCTGCGGACACGGCCTCCGAGTCCTCGGTGATGAAGTTGGCTGCGATCCACTGCGCGCGGGCCATTTCGAGCCACAAGTCATTGGACTTGGTTTCGGCCTCTTCGATGAAAGCCGTCGCGTCTTGGGCCGTAGGGGCGCTTGCTCCGCCGCAACCGCCAAGAAGAGTTAGGCCGAGAACGAGCGCGTAGTGGTGAATCCGCATGGCGTCATCGTACCGCGCGGCACTTTTCTCGTGTGAGGCTGCTGTACAACACGCTCGACTAGGCGCCAAGCCAGTGCACAACGCCCAAGAACTGCGTCCACATCTCCGCCGCGACTCGAAGATCCACCGTCAAGCATATAAGCAGGACGCCGGCGAGGGCGCGTCCTGTCGACTTGGGGCTGTAGGCGATTAGCAGCAGCAGGAACAGCGGCGACATGAGCCGGGAATAGCCATACACGGGCAGCCAAATGCCCGGCCTTCCCAGCAGAGGCACAAAGCCGGCGAACGCACACATGGCCAAGGTCGTTTCGCGCCATCGCTCCGCGCGGAGTTGCAGCAAGCCGAGCACGGCGGCAATCAACACCGCGAGCAGGCAGGCGCGGTCCAGGACTCGGACCAAAGATCCGACGGCAGCCGGAAGGTTCGCATAGGCTTCTTGAAACAGGAAGGCCGACACGATGCCCGGCGGCAGTCGAGGGTAATACCAGACGGGAAAGGTCGTCTGGGCGGTCATGGCGGTGCGAGGAAATAGAGTCAGCAGATAGAGGGACCACAGAAGAAACGGGATGGTTGCCGTCATCCAGAACCCCGCGTTGCGCCAGTCGCGGCGGACGAGTGTGTCCACCGTGCAAGCGGCCGCCAGCACTAACCCCGTTTCGCGTACGAGGGGGGCGGCTGCCACCGTGAGCCACAACCAACGGCGGCGGCCTGTCTGGACCTGCCAGGCGAAGCAGACGATCAAAGTCGCCAAGAGAATGTCGACCGTCATCGTGTCGATGCCGACCAGCGCCGCCGGGACGGCGAGAAACGAAAGGCCCCAGGCAGGGCTTCGCCCCTGGCGGGCCATAATGCGCCCCACCCCATAGACGCCAGCGAAAATGCAAGCGGCGATGAGCAGGATGTAGGCGCCGTCGATCGCCGCGGGTCTTCCGCCGGCTACGATCCAAGCCAGCAGGGGCGCCAACACGCGACGCGCGCGCAACGCTGGGCTGTCTAGATACGCGTCCGTGCCGTTGCGCAAGAACGGGTCATGAGCGAGAAAACGGTAGAATTGTCCGTCGTAGCCTCGGGGGTGAGCATTGCGGAAGGTATCGGCAAGAAGGTTATCGGGAACGGCCTGCGTGCTGCCCGTGCGGAAGAGTCCCGTCCAATTGCCGCCGTAGTTCGCTTGAACCGTTAGGCTCTGCCATCCAAGTACGAGGGCGATGGACAGCGACGCCCAGACCCAGGGCCTGTCGATCGAATGCGGCATTCGCAAGGGCCCAGTGTAGAATAGGCCGGCTTCTGGCCCGCGGCCCAGGGCGGGAAGCATGGAGTGGGGCCAAGAGACTTTCCGTTAACCTAGTTCGTAATCCGCGGGAGCAGAAAATGAGACTCATTGAGCGATCGGTAACTGGGATCCGGGCGATGGTTCCGGCAGCGATTTTGGCAATCTCCTTGGCTGCCGCGGCCCCCATGGCGGTTGCGCAGGAGGCCCCCGCGTTGAATGTACATGCCGACACGGATTGGTGGCATGCGCCGCAGGGCAAGGTGGTTGGAGCGGTTAGTGCGGTGGCGGTCGGCCCCGATGGATCTGTATGGGTACTGCATCGTCCCGGAACCGTGGCCGCGGGAGACCGCGCCAACGCGGCTGCGCCGCTGCTCAAGTACGCGCCGGACGGCAAGTTTATCGCCGGTTACGGCGGTCCAGGATCGGGGTATGATTGGCCGGACGTCGAACACAGCCTGGCGATCGATGCCAAGGGGCATATCTGGATAACGGGAAACTCCCGCAACGATCCTGCCCGAGCCGACGACGCCATCCTAGAATTCACTGCCGACGGCAAGTTCATCAAGCAGATCGGCATGAGAGGCGCCAGTAAAGGCGATACCGACACCAAGAATGTCCGGGCGGCGTCAGACCTTTTCATCGACGATGCTGCCGGCGAAATCTACGTCTCTGACGGGTATGTAAATCATCGCGTGATCGTTTTTGACCAGGCTACCGGAGCCTTCAAGCGGATGTGGGGCGCTTTCGGCAGCCAGCCGCCGGCTTTGCCCCCGGCGGGCGGGACGACGGTAAGCACGAGCGGCAATGAAGATGTGCCTTTTTTTGAAGGTCTGCACGGCATCGAGGTATCGAACGACGGCCTCGTCTACGTTTCGGACCGCCTCCATCAGAGGGTGCAAATCTTCACGCGGGATGGCAAGTTCCAGAAGCAATTTTCCGTCGACGTCGGGATGGCAGCGGCTAACACGGCGTCGGGAATCGCTTTTTCCACCGACCCCGCGCAACAGTATGTGTACGTTGCGGATGACGGGAATTCCCGAATCGTCATCTTCGACCGGAAGACCCTCACGCAATTGGCTTCCATCGGGAGCGAAGGTGCGGACTTCCCCGCCGATATCCTCGGACCGCACTTGATCGCGGTTGGTCCCGACGGCGCGCTCTATGCCGGGCAAATCCGAGGTAGGAAAGTGTCGCGCTTCACGTTTAGCAAGGAATAACAAGCCCAAGACACAGCAACGGATGGGCGAAGAAGGAACCGATTCTGTGGACGGGCCCTTTCGAGCCAAGAACAACGCGCTAGTTCTGCGGCAGAGGGCTAGCCGGCCGCCGCACGACGCCCTCGACAGCCTCTTCGAGGGTGATGTTGTGCGCTTCGAGGACACGGCCGGTGGCCTGATCCAGTGCGGTTCGGGCCACGACGTAATTGTTCTGGGCGGCAATCTCCTGCGAGCGAGCGATCGCCAGGTCGCGCTGGGCTTGGACGACGAGGAAGATGGTTGAGGCGCCGAGGTCGAACTTCTTCTGTTCGGCTTCCAATGTTTGTTGCTGTAGAGCGACCGCTTTCGCCGCTGCGTTGTAGCGAGCCATCGCCTGTTCGACGCCGATCAGTGCATTCTGAACTTCCAGGCGTATCGCGTTGGAAGTCTGCGTCAAGCCGATTTCGGCCTGGCGCCTCTGCAGCAGCGTCGCGGTCAAGTCGGCCTGGGCTTGGCGATTGCGCAAGGGCACGCTCAAGTTGAGCCCGACGCGATAGTCCGGGAAGTTGCGCATGAAGACTTGATTGAGGGACGTGCCCAAGCCGCCTATGAAGAAGTCGGAGGGAAACTGGCTTCCAGTGAACGCGGGGTTGACCTGTCCTGCTAGACCGTTGTTGGTGAAGTCGAAGCTCAAACTCAGGTTGGGCAGCCGCGCGTTGCGGATGGCCTTTAAGTTGACGTCGATATTGCCGAGTTGCAAGCGAGACTGGGCGATGTCGGGGCGCGACGACAGCGCCAGTTGCATTGGGGGCCGCATTTACGCCGAGGAGGGCTGGTACCTCTACACCGACCCCAACACTGGCGTCGTCACAACGTTCCGGTGCAACATGTTCGACGTCTGCTTGGGCAGCAAGGATGGAGTGGAGGGCTCCACGGTCTGCGGTAAGAATCGGCGCCAGAAGGACAACCCAATGTGCGGGGACTGCCTGGATGGGTACGTGGAGTGGAACTCGGTGTGCGTCGACTGCCGCGACGGACCCATATGGTGGCTCTTCTTCGCGTTCATTGCGATCAGCTGGCTTTGGGTTCTGGTCTTCCATCGCATTTCGCAAACCGCCTCAGGGTTCACGCGC
>CAZYOX010000220.1:0-7531 GCA_964649285.1 uncultured Bryobacterales bacterium
TAACCAGGGCTATAAGCCCTGGCCTAATTGTGAGCCTCCTGAAGGAGGCTGAAAAATCAGTGAATGACCATTGGGGCTGTACTGCTGATGATGTGGTCCGACTGCTGCTGGTGCGTCAAGTCAATTATTACCGCTATAGTGGTATTAATTAACTTGACACACCCGCAAAGTACTTGTAAGATCAAAGTATGCAAGGGCGGACGCCAAGAACTCTTCAGGACGCAATCGTTTACTTCTCTGACCCGGATGTAGCGCTTGAGTTTTTGAAGGACTACCGCTGGCCGATGGGCGAAGTGGCCTGCCCTAGGTGTGAGTCGCGGGAGAATTCGTTCATCGCCACGCGCCGGATCTGGAAGTGCAAAGGGTGCAAGCGGCAGTTTTCCATCAAGGTTGGGACCGTGATGGAGGATTCCCCGATTGGCCTTGAGAAGTGGCTCCCTGCTATTTGGCTCACGGTCAACTGCAAGAACGGGATTTCATCGTATGAACTGGCCAAGGACTTGGGCGTCTCTCAGAAGTCGGCATGGTTCATGCTCCACCGGATTCGGAAGGCCCTGGCCGCTGGTTCCCTGTCAAAGCTCTCAGGCCCGGTTGAAGCCGATGAGACGTTCGTCGGTGGGAAGGTCCGCTTGATGAACAACAAGACGAAGGCCCGCAAGCTGTCCAGGGGCAAGCTGAAAGGCGGCGGAACGGTCGGCAAGGCCATCGTCATGGGAATGCTGGAGCGTAAGGGCGAAGCCCGCGTTAAGGTGCTGTCCCATCGGCGGATGACCAATATCTCGAACCAAATCAGCGAGAACGTCGAGCCCGGCGCCACGGTCTACGCTGATGCCCTCCAGTCGTACAAAATCCTGGTTGGACGCTATGCCTTGGAAGTCATCGACCACACCGAAGCGTACGTCAAAGATCAGATCCATACGAACGGCATGGAGAACTTCTGGTCGCTGTTCAAGCGGTCGCTGAAGGGAACATACGTGGCGGTTGAGCCGTTTCACCTTCAGGCGTACGCCGATGAGCAGTGCTATCGCTACAACAACCGCAAGTACTCGGATTCGGAGCGGTTCATGAAGGCTCTGGAACGCCTTGGCGGGCGTCGTCTGACCCTCCGTGAATTGATTGGAGACGAACGGGACAGTTCGGGCGGCTGGGGGAACGCGAGGGGCGCGGAAAGCGCCGCAAACCCTAGCCGCTTGCCTTTGTGGGATTAGCCCGCTTCTTTGGGCGGACTGGTCCGAGGTCTACATCTTCCTTCCGCACCTGCATGATGGTGCGGAGGGCATCGGAAAAACGCTGAAACTCGCTGGTTTGCCGACTCTCGGGCTTCAGGTTATCGCTGCTGGCCTTCTGGCTCACGTGCTTCCTCCTAGGAGGATAGCATGGCGGCGAAGGTTCGTCGATCTTCACAGAACCGGACGGAATGGTTCAATAATTCCCTCAATCAGATTGATATAGCCCTCAAGCGTTGGGAGAATCGCCTTACCTTTGAGTCCCCTCGGCTCTCCGAACGCTATATCGAAGGAAAACTTCACGTTCTTGTAGGCCTCATCATTCCCGATGGGCTGGGCCGGAAGCCGGAGAAACTCTTTGCCGTCGTAGAGCGCGAAGCCGGCATTGATTTTGCGGTAGAACGCCCTGGCTTCTTCGACGCTGAACACCGGGACGCCGCTGGCCATCCCGCTGAAACAAGAACAGCAGGCCAGCAACAGCCTGTGCTTGTCTCGGTTGTTGAGATCGTGGATACAGTAAAGTCCGATCTTCGATCTCGGATATGGCTCTGTCCGGCGAATGAGGTCCATCGCATCACGAGCGGCTTCTACTGGGGCGTGCTTGGCCATTTGGGCCTGAAGAAATTTGATCTTCCCCTTGAGGTCGCTCGCGTTCTTGGAGAACGGGAATGCGATGTTTCTAAAGACCTTGGGGGCCTTCGGCTTAACAAGAGCAAACACAAGGTGGTCCAGCGACACTCTGAGGCAGTGAACGATATCGCCGACCAGCACAGAAACCAGTGGCGGGATCGGCTGATGAATGCGGAACTGATAGACGCGCTCTCCGGTCTTCGGGTCGTCGTAGGGTACGACTTCGTAGGGCTTATCGACGTACAGAAAACCCGTAATCAGCCCTTCGAGGTCGTCGAAATGTTCTTTGGCCCGTTTAATCCGTAGGTCGATGCCTTCGATTGCGGGCAGCCGAATCCGTCGCACCAGCCCAGGCTATCCAGCCAGGTGCGTCAAGTCAATTATTACCGCTATAGTTTACATAATATATCTTATCAGACATCTTAAAACCAGCCGTCGTTGGAGAGAAGGTCTGGGAGGTCGCGAGGGTCTTTGACGGGTCGGACGGCCATGCCAGCGGCGGTGGCTGACGCGATGCCGGAACGGGAGTCTTCGTAGACAGTCACGGACCCTGGAACGAGCCGGGAGTAGCCGTGGTCTACGCGCAGGCGCTCCAGGCCCGTGAGATACGGTTCGGGGTGCGGCTTGTGCTGGGAGACGTCCGCGGCGCAGATGAGGACGCTCAGCCGGCTGCGCAGGCCGGCTGCGATGAGGGCTGGCTCCACCTCCGTGATAACGCTTGAAGTAATCACTCCAATCGGCAGATCTTGCGGAAGTTGCTGGACAGCTCTTGTCGTCTCGGCGCTGATCACTAGCCGTTCGTCGGAGTAGCGCCGGAAGTAGGCCTCCTTAGTGCGAGTAGCCTGGATGACTAACTCAGGGGTGAACTTGACGCCGGCTTCTTGGAAGAAGGTTTCAGCGGCCCAGCGACCCGTCTGTCCGACGAAACGGAGAACGTAATCGTCCCAGTCGGTGTGGCCCCCGTAGGGCTTGACGGCGTACAGCCAGGCCTCGTAGTGCAGCGGTTCGCTATCGACGAGCGTGCCGTCAAAGTCGAATAGAATAGCCTTGGAGGATTTATTCAAAGCCCATTTTATCAAGGGTTTGAGAGCGGGGCACTTCCCTGCCCGTGTTTTCCAGCGGGTTTTGGTCCAGCCACGCCCTGACTGCTGGCCCAACGGGTTCGCCCGCTAGCCGCCGTAGGTCGTCGATATCGTCGACGTCGCGCCAGAGGGGCGTGAGATGCGTCCGATAGCCCGCGGCGTCGAAGGCGGATCTAGTCTGGGCGAGCGTTTGGCGGCTGGACCAGGACACGCCGTTGAACATCTTGGGATGCGGGCGGCGGCAGCCGACCAGATAGTAGCCGCCGTCTTCGGCTGGTCCCAGGACGGCATCGTCGTTTGCTTCGAGCAGGTCAAAAGCTGCCTGAATATGCCCCCTGGGCAGCGTTGGACTGTCAGTTCCTATGACCACAGATGACCTGAAGTTATGTTCCGTAGATGACCTGAAGTTATGTTCCGTAAGCAATTGCAAACAGGAATACATACGGTCTCCGAGATCGCTACCTTGCTGGATGGCGACAAGCCGGTCCGCAGCCAGCATTTTGAAGCCCTCCCAGGGCCAGTCAACGAAGAGATAGGGCTCGACGTTAGCGAGCTCCGAGACGAGCGCCCAGGTGTCTTGCACCATGGCCCAGTAGATGCCTGCGGCCTGCTGCGGCGACAGCGCTGGCGTAAGACGTGTCTTGACCTCGCCGGGGATGGGCCGTTTTGCAAATACCGCGAGCGCTCGGGACAAGTGGGACCTCCGCTCTTTCTGGTCAGGTTCCAATGGGCTCAGCCCTCAGGGAAGCCAAGAGCCCTAACTTCACTACGCATACTCGAAAGACAGGTCGTTAGCGTCGACTCACAGATCGTCCCGTTCGAAAGCTTGCGCTTGGGATTCAGCGAATCCGCGGAAGCTAGAGCACCGCAGCCCGGCGCTCTAGTAAGACAACATCGCGCCAACGGTCGCCATGCCGGCCGATGTTGCGCAGGATGCCGACTTCGCGGAATCCGTTCTTCGCGGTTAGAGCGAGACTCGGTTTGTTCTCGGGAAAGATCTTAGCGAGCAGAGTCCAGTAGCCGGCAAGTTCGCTTTGGCGGATGAGTTCTTGCAACGCGGCGGAACCGACCCCGCGACCGCGCCACTTGGCCATCACGTATACGGAGGCCTCGGCAACGCCCTTGTAGACAGCGCGCGGAGAAAACGGCGACAAGGCGGCCCAAGCGACGATTACGCCATGGTCGACGACGGCGATGCGACAGTCGGCGTTGTGTGCGGCGTCCCACCTGCCCCATGTCGGCGCCTCGCTTTCGAACGACGCTTGCCCTGTGGTCAGGCCATCCAAGTAGATCCGCCGAACTTTCTCCCAGTCGGCGATTTCGATCGGTCGAAACTCCAGGTTCATGGATGCGCTCTATTTCCCCCTGCCCCGCGGAACAAGCGGCTGCCCTTGCTCGAGGCGCAATAGGTCCTCTTCGGTGATGCTTGGGCCCTCTTCCTGATACTCCTCGTCGACATTGACCCGCCACAAATCATAGCTGCTTCCGGTGATATTCTTCACCGCCAGCATAGCGGTCAGCATGGAATGATCTTGGTTGTTGTACCGGTGCATGCCGTTGCGTCCAACGAGCTGCAGGTTGGGCAGCCGGGCGGCGACGAAGTCGCGAATGACGGCAACGGCCGTTGCATAACCAGCGTTGTAGACGGGATAGGCCTTGGGCATACGCACGACTGCGCCGTCCACCACTTCGGCGCCGTCGAGCAGGCCGAGGGAGGTGATCTCCTTGGCCCCGAGTGCGAGCAGTTCCTCGTCGGATAAGGACCACAGCTCGTCGCCCTCGTGGCAAAAGTATTCCAAGCCGAGGCAGCTCTTGCTTGGGTCGGGAACCATCTCCGGGCTCCAGTTACCGAAATTTTGAATGCGTCCGAGCTTCACGTTGGGGTCGTGAACGTAGACCCAATTGTCTGGGAACAAGTCGGTCTTATCGATGACCAGCGCAACTGTTAGAAAATCGCGATAGTTTAGGCGTTTGGCGGCGGCGACTACGTCGCTAGGCGGGGCCGGCGTGAGAGCCGCGACCAGTTCGTCCATCGCAATGCTGCTGATGTAGTGGGTCCCGGTGAACAGCGCCGAGTCGGTCTCGATCGCGACAACACCGTCAGCGTTCCAGTGAATCCGGCGGACAGGGGTATTGAGGCGGATCTTGGCGCCGCGGGCCTCGGACAGTTCCCGAGCTCGCTCCCACATCATGCCCGGGCCCAGCCGCGGATACTGAAATTGTTCGATCAGCGTTTTGACGACGGCGTGCTTGCCTGACGCCGTTTCGCCGAACAGCGCATTCTTGATGGCCGACGCGAGCGACAGGCCTTTGATCCGTTGTGCGGCCCACTCCGCTTCGATTTCCGAGCAAGGCATGCCCCAAACCTTTTCGGTGTAAGTGCGGAAGAATATCTCGAAGAGACGGCGTCCGAAGCGATTGCAGATCCAGGCCTCGAAATTATCTTCTGGGGCGATGGGCCGCAAGCGCGCATGGGCATAACTGGCCATACAGCGGCATGTCTCCCAAAGCCCTAGCCCGGAGAGCGCATTGAAGGGGCGAAGCGGATAGGAGAAGAACTTGCCGCGATAGTAAATGCGGGAGAGTCGTCGGCGAAGAATGAGGTCTTCTCCGAGCAATTCGTTCCAAAGATCCTCCACCAGCGAAACCTTAGTGAAGAATCTATGGCCGCCAATGTCGAAACGATAGCCGCCATGGGTGGCTGTGCGGGAAATGCCGCCGACGACGTCGTCGCGCTCCAACACCTCGGTCGCAACGCCGCTCTTGGAGAGCATGTAGGCTGCCGTGAGGCCGGCGGGTCCCGCGCCCATGACGATCACGCGAATCGCGTGGATGTTGTTAAGTGTCCCCACTCTTGGCGAACGCCGGCCCCCGAACCAAACGCCCAGTCTACCAATGCCTAGCGGCCGGATTCGCCGTCTGGCGTTCGATATCCGGTTCTCGTTATAATTCCCGGCCAATAGCCTCGATGCGGACATTTCTATTAGGCTTTCTACTGCTGTTGGCGGGATTCCCGGTCTCGGGGCAGGTGGAGTATGAGCTCGGGCCAGACTCGCAGATCCAGGATGGGGTTCCGCGGGGCAGGATCGAGCAATTCCAGTGGACGAGCGAGATATTTCCGGGAACGGAGAGGGATGTTTGGGTCTACATCCCGGCACAATACTCAGCGGCGAATGCGGCTCCGGTGATGATTTTTCAAGACGGCGCCGGCTTTATCGCCACCGAAAGCCGATCGCCATGGATGACGCCGGTTGTGCTCGACAACCTGATTCACAAGGGCGAGATGCCGGCCACCGTGGGCGTCTTTGTGACGCCTGGCGTGCTGCCTGCGGCGGGACCGGAGCAGCGCGAACGTTATAACCGCAGCTATGAATATGACGCGCTCGGGCCGCGCTATGCGCGCTTTTTGATTGAGGAGATTCTCCCGGAAGTCGCGCGGCGTTATGACCTGCGGCTCACGGACGATCCGAATATGCGCGGCATTGGCGGGTCGTCGTCGGGCGGTATTGCGGCGTTCACCGCAGCCTGGAATCGGCCGGATGTGTTCCGCAGAGTGGTTACTTTTGTGGGCAGCTTCACCGACTTGCGGGGCGGCAACGTCTACCCGGAGTTAGTGAGGAAGCGCGAGCCCTTGCCCTTGCGAATCTACCAGCAGGACGGAAGGAACGATCAGGATATTTACGGCGGCGCTTGGTTCGAAGCCAACCAGGAGCTCGCGGCAGCGCTGCAATTTGCGGGATATGACCACCAGTTCGTGGTCGGCGAGGAAGGTCACAACAACCGCTACGGACGGGCGATATTGCCTGACGCGCTACGTTGGCTCTGGCGGGACTGGAGGACGCCGATCCAGGCGAGCACCACTGAGGCTCCGCGCCACGTCGTGATGGAGATTCTTGAGCCGGGCGAAGGCTGGGAGCTTGTCACGGATGGTCACCAAGCGACCGCGGGCTTAGCCTTGGCCCCCAACGGCGACATCTACTTCAGCGACGCGCAAACTCGGGAGATCTGGAAGATCGACGGCAGAACGGAAGCGGTCTCGCGGTTCCAGGGGCCTGGCCAGCGAACGGACGGCATGATGTTTGGGCCGGACGGGAGGCTTTACGCCTGCCGCAGCGGCGCGGCTCAAATTGTAGCGATCGATGTCGGCGACGGATCGGAAGAGGTGATTGCTGATAGCGTCCCGGCCAGCGATATTGCGGTGACTGCCTCGGGGGACATTTATTTCACGGCTCCCGACGATGGCAAGGTCTGGTTGATCAATGAGGATCGTGAGCTGATCGAGGTATTGGCTAGCGGACCCCGCATGCCAAGGGGCATTGAGCTATCTCCGGATCAATCCATTTTGTCGGTGACGGATTACCGTGGGAAGTGGGTTTGGTCTTACCAGGTTCAGACCGACGGCTCGTTGGCGGCGGGGCAACCGTTCCACGGGTTGATTACCAGCGATGCGTCGGACGAATCGCTGGCAGATGGCCTGACGGTCGACTCGGAAGGCTTCCTCTATATTGCGACTGAGCAAGGCATCCAGGTCAGCGATCAGCCCGGTCGGATCAACGCTTTACTGAACAAGCCTCAGGCGGGACTGGTTTCCAG
>CAZYOX010000221.1:0-7518 GCA_964649285.1 uncultured Bryobacterales bacterium
TACACGAACATCGACGCCTACACGCCCTTTGCCGTGCACGGCATCCGCGAAGTTCTCGGGCAACCGAAAACAAAGATGCCCTGGGGCGTCTTTGTGGGCGGCCTGATCGGCATGTTCGGCGGTTTCGGTCTGTGTTATTGGCTCTCTGTGCTTGAGTTGCCCTACAACATCGGCGGCCGCCCGCTGAACTCGTGGGTCTCGTTTATTCCGGTCACTTTCGAATGCACTATCTTGCTTTCGGCGTTTACGGCGGTATTCGGCATGTTCGGTTTAAACGGGCTGCCGCTGCCGAATCATCCGATGTTCAATCTGCCGTCGTTCCTACGCGCTAGCCAAGATCGCTTCTTTTTGGTCGTGGAGTCCGACGATCCGAAGTTTGAGCCTTCGGAGGTCGCGGCCTTTCTTGAAACTTTGAATCCGCTTGAGGTAAGGGAAGTTGAGGACGAATAGTACCTACGCAAAGCGGTTCTTGCTCGCCGCCGCGGCCGCTGCGGCTCTCGGGCTCTCGGGCTGCCGGCAGGATATGCACGACCAGCCGAAGCTGCAGCCGCTTGAGCGAAGCGCGTTCTTCACCGACCACCGCGCGGCTCGGCCGCCCGTGGACGGCGCCGTCGCGCGCGGCGAACTGCGCGCGGACGAATTGCTCTACACGGGCTTCCAAAACGGAGAGTTGGCGACTGAGTTTCCGTTCCCGGTGACTCGGGAAGTCGTGGAACGCGGGCGGCAGCGCTTCAATATCTACTGTTCGCCTTGCCATGGCCAACTCGGAGACGGGCTAGGAGCAGTCGTGCAGCGAGGTTTCCAGCGTCCGCCGTCTTATCACATCGAACGGTTGCGACAAGCGCCCGCGGGGCATTTCTATAACGTGATCACCAATGGTAAAGGCCGAATGTACAGCTTTAACGATAGGATTCCGCCGACGGACCGTTGGAACATCGTCGCTTACATTCGCGCATTGCAGCTAAGCCGTCACGTGAGCGTGAACGATCTGCCGCCAGCCGTCGTAGCGGAACTGAACGCGGAGGTTGCGCAATGACCGCTCACGATACGAACGGGCGATTGGCGGGCCTGCAGACCAAGGCCCTGATCGTTGGCGCCGTGGGCGTTGCCGCAGCCGCAGCCGGATTCGCGATGGATCCCGACCAGTTCTACAGGTCCTACTTGGTCAGCTATTTGTTTTGGCTGGCGATTACGCTCGGTTGCATCGGTTGGACGATGATCTACCATCTCACCGCCGCCAGTTGGGGAGTGCCGGCCAGACGCATTTGGGAATCCGCCGGTCTTACGATGCCGCTGATGGGCATTCTCGCGATTCCCATCGTGTTGGGGATGCAGTCATTGTTCCCGTGGGCTCGGCCGGAGGCGGCGGACGATGTGATTATCCAGGCGAAGGCGGCCTTCCTGAATGAATCGTTCTTCGTGGTACGCGTAGTAATTTACGCGGTGCTCTGGAGCACCTTCGCCTTCTTGCTCTCTCGCTGGTCTTTGCAGCAGGACACGGAAGGCCCGCAGCCTGCGATCCGCAAGCTGCGCTTCATCAGCGGGGGCGGTCTGGTATTGATCGCCGTGACGCTGACATTCTTTTCGGTCGATTTCGTTATGTCGCTCGATCCGCACTGGTTTTCAACTGTCTTCGGCTTCCTGTTCGCTGCCTCGGATCTGCTGGCCGCAATGGCGGTTACCGTGCTGTTAGTGCGCTTCTTGCAAGAGACGGAACCGCTCAAGAAGCTGGTGAGCGCCAACACCTATCACGACTACGGCAACATGCTGTTGGCCTGCATCATGCTTTGGGCCTATATGCACCTGTCGCAGTTTTTGATCATCTGGTCGGGCAATACCCAAGAAGAGGCTCCGTGGTTTCTGGAACGGATGGGCGCCGGCTGGGTCTTGGTTTCGCAGGCGCTCATCGTCTTCCACTTCTGCGTGCCGCTGCTCTTGCTTTTGACGCGGTGGACCAAGAGGACGCCGTCGCGGCTAATCGCGGTTGTCATCTTGATCCTCGTTATGCGCTATGTCGATCTCTACTGGCTCACTCAGCCGAGCATTACCCATGGCGCCGGTATACACCTGCACTGGATGGATTTGGCTGCCTTGATTGGCGTGGGCGGCCTGTGGTTAGGCGTCTTCGCCATGCACCTAAAGAGCAAACCGCTGCTGGCAACGAACGATCCGCGGCTGGCGGAGGTCCTGGAGATCGCTGGAGGACATCACTGATGGCGAACTTTTCCCAAACACCGGGTCACGAGCGCACAGATGCGCACGTCCGTCCCGTGGCTCTGTTTTTAGTGTGCATGTTCGCCAGCCTTTTCGCGGTCTACGGCATGATTTCGCTGCTGTTCGATTACTTCGGCCAGCGGCACATTGCGAAGTACGGCAATCCAGTGCAGTTGTCCGTTCCCGGCGGACAGAGCAAAGCGCCGCTTCTACAGGTCGTTCCGGGCCTCGACCTGAGCGGAATCCGCGCCGAAGAAGCGGAGCAGTTGGAAGGATACGGTTGGGTGGACCGGCGCGAAGGGCTGGTCCACGTGCCCATCGAGCAGGCGATCGACATGCTGCTCGAACAGGGCGTGGCGAGCCGCGGCGCTGCCGCGGCGGAATAGATTTCTCGGCGGAGGGTCGAGATTCTTGAAAAGGAGGGTTGTCGAATGAAACGAGTATGGCAAATCTTGACGATGAGTCTCGTGCTCTTGACCCTCCCGTTGTCGGCGGACGAAAGGCCGCTGAAGCCCGCCGGCGCCGTGCCTCCCGGTCTTGAGAACGTCGGCTTCGACCAAAATCTAGGTCGCCACGTTGATCTCAATCTCGAGTTCACCGACTCGACGGGGAAGAAGGTTTGTCTCGGCGATTACTTTGGAGAGAAGCCGGTCGTTCTTTCGCTCGTGTACTACGAGTGCCCCATGCTCTGCACCATGGAGTTGAACGGCCTGGTCAAGGCTCTGCGGGTCATCACGCGCTTCCAGCCGGGCAAGGATTTTGAACTGGTAACGGTAAGCTTCGATCCAGGCGAAACGCCGGACTTGGCAGCCAAGAAGAAAGAAGAGTACCTCGGCGTTTATCGCCGTGAGGGTGCCGAAGACGGATGGCACTTCTTGGTAGGCGAGGAATCGCAGATTCACGCTTTGGCCGATGCAGTGGGCTTCCGCTACCAGTACGACGCGGAGACGGATCTCTACCGCCATGCCAGCGGCATTGTGACCTTGACGCCGGACGGACGCGCCTCGCGCTACCAGTTCGGCGTGGAGTATTCGGCCCGCGATCTGCAGTTCGCGCTTGTTGAAGCGTCGGAGAACAGCATCGGCACTTTGGCCGACGCGGCCATGCTGTATTGCTTTCACTACGATCCGGCGACGGGCAAGTATGGACTGGTGATCATGAACACGGTCCGGGTCTTTTCCGCGCTGACGGTTCTGCTGCTGGCCGGGTACATGACCATTAACTTTTTACGGGATCGCCGCCGCGCGCGGGCGACTGCTTAGCGGGACGGAGGCGGACGAGAAAAACGCATGTGGGAGACGCTTTTCAGGGACTTCAGCTTTCTGCCCGAGCAAGCCAGCGAGCACGCCGGGCAAGTTGATCTGCTCTATTTCTTTTGTGTGGCGATGGCCGCCTTCTTCACCATCATGATCCCGGCGGTGATGGTGTATGTCGCCATAAAGTTTAAGCGTAAGTCGGACGACGACTCGCCGAAGCCTGTGCATGGCTCCGTGCCCCTGGAAATCGCCTGGTCCGTTATCCCGTTTATCGTGACGATGGTTCTGTTCGCTTGGGGCGCCTGGCTGTTCTTCGACTACTCGAGCCCGCCGCCGAACTCGTTGGACGTTCATGTTGTCGGCAAACAGTGGATGTGGAAGATTCAGCACCCGGAAGGGAAGCGCGAGATCAACCAGTTGCACGTCCCGGTGAACCAGCCGATCCGCCTGATCATCACCTCCGAGGATGTGTTGCACAGCTTCTATATCCCCGTATTTCGCGTGAAGCGCGATGCCGTTCCGGGCCGCTATCAAACGATGTGGTTCGAGGCGAACAAGACCGGCGAGTTCCACTTGTTCTGCGCGGAATATTGCGGTACGGAGCACTCGCTGATGATTGGCACCGTCATCGTCATGACGCCGGAGGAGTATGATCTCTGGCTGCAAACCGACGATCAAGACGGCACGGAGACTCCGGTCGCAGCAGGAGAGCGCCTCTTTTCCGAACTGCGTTGCGATAGCTGCCACAATAGCGAAGGAGGGAACGGTCCTTCGCTCGATGCCCTCTACGGGTCGACCGTCTCGTTCACCGACGGAGCCAGCGCGATCGCTGATGAGGCGTATATTCGCGAGTCGATCGTCGACCCCCGCCAGCACACCGTCGCTGGCTTTGGCCCGATGATGCCCACATTCCAAGGCCAAGTGAGTGAAGAGCAGGTGTTTGAGTTGATTAGCTACATCAAGACGCTCGGCGTCGAATAGAGGAGTCAGAAGAAGATGGAAACGACATCAAGCTCCGCACCTCTCGTAGAGACCCCCAAGACGAACTACTTGACGGCTACCTATGGCATTAAGTCGTGGCTGCTCACGCTCGACCACAAGCGCATCGGCATTCTCTACATCATCGCGCTGACGACGTTCTTCATGATGGGCGGCATTTACGCCGGTCTGATCCGGCTTGAATTGCTGACTCCCGCCGGCGACTTGTTGAGTTCGGAAGCCTACAACCGTACCTTCACCGGTCACGGCGTGCTCATGGTGTTCTTCGTCTTGGTCCCGCTCATACCGGCGACGATGGGTAACTTCCTGTTGCCGCTGATGATCGGGGCCCGAGACGTGGCTTTCCCAAGATTGAACTTGCTGAGCTGGTATCTGCTTGTGGCGGGCGGCCTAACCGCCGCCAGCGCCCTCCTGACCGGCGGCGTCGACACAGGCTGGACGTTCTATGCTCCCTTGTCGAGCCGCTACGCTAACGGCGCCGTGTTAGTGGCAATCTGCGGCGCCTTTATCGCGGGCTTCTCCTCGATTCTGACGGGCTTGAACTTCGTCATCACCATCCATAAGATGCGCGCTCCGGGTCTCACCTGGTTCCGCTTGCCTTTGATGGTCTGGGCGCTCTACGCCACCAGCTTGATTCAAGTCTTGGCGACGCCCGTTGTCGCCATTACGCTCACTTTGCTCGCCTTGGAGCGCCTCTTCGGCGTCGGAATCTTCGATCCGGCCCTGGGCGGCGATCCCATCCTGTTCGAGCACATGTTCTGGTTCTATTCGCACCCGGTTGTCTACATCATGATCCTGCCGGCTTTCGGCGTCATGAGTGAAGTCATCGCTTGCTTCAGCAAGAAGGCGGTCTTCGGTTATCGAGTTATCGCCTACTCCTCGCTAGCGATCGCGGCATTGGGCTTCCTCGTCTGGGGACACCACATGTTCGTTAGCGGCCAGTCCACTTATCTCGGTCTGGTGTTCTCGATGATCACCATGCTGATCGCGGTTCCGACGGCGATCAAGATCTTCGGCTGGCTGGCCACCATGTGGGGCGGATCGGTTCAGGTGTCGACGCCCATGCTCTACGCCATGGGCTTCATCGGCTTGTTCACCATCGGCGGCCTGACCGGCTTGTTCCTAGCTTCAATGGGCCTCAACGTCCATCTACACGACACTTACTTCATCGTGGCCCACTTCCATTACGTCATGGTCGGTTCGGCGATCATGGGCTACATGGCGGCGCTGCATTTCTGGTGGCCGAAGATGTTTGGCCGGATGTACAACGAGACGTTAGGCAAAGTGGCTGCTGTTCTGGTGTTCCTGGGCTTCAACCTAACCTTCTTCCCGCAGTTCGTGGCGGGTTACCTGGGCATGCCGCGGCGCTACCACTTCTACCCGCCGGAGTTCCAAATCTACAACGTGATCTCGACATCCGGAGCCGTAGTCTTGGGCCTGGGCTACTTGTTGCCGCTCCTTTACCTTATCTGGTCGCTCTTCAAGGGTAAGAAGGTGGGCGCAAATCCATGGAATGCTAAGGGTCTCGAATGGGAGACTTCTTCGCCCCCGCCGACTGAGAATTTTGAGTACACGCCCGTCGTGACCGAAGAAGCGTACGCCTACGCCAAAGAGGGAGAAGCTGTTGTCCACTGATCATCACAGCCTCGTCGCGCATCAGTTTAATGATGCCGAACAGCAGCAAGAAGCCGCCACGCTCGGCATGTGGTCGTTTCTGATCACCGAAATTCTGTTCTTCGGCGGTCTGATTCTGGCTTACACCATCTTCCGCGCTAAGTACCCGATGGCGTTCACCGCAGGCAGCCACGAATTGGATGTGGCCATCGGCGGATTCAATACCTTTATCCTCATCTGCTCGAGCTTCACGATGGCCATGGCCGTCCATTTCGCTCAACTTGACAAGCAAAAGCTTGTCTTGTGGTTCATGATCGGCACGCTCATCTTCGGCAGCATATTTCTAGGCATTAAGATCTATGAGTACGCCGACAAGGTGGAGCACCACCATGTTCCCGGCCACAATTTCGAGTACCACGGCGAGTTCGCGAATGACGTGAACCCGCGCAACGTCGAGTTGTACTTCTTCCTTTACTTCGCCATGACCGGCGTTCACGCCGCGCATATGATCGTCGGCGCCGGCATCCTAATCTGGCTGATGTTTAAGGTCCGCGCTCGCGCGTTCTCCGCCCAGTATTACGCCCCGGTCGAAATGTTTGGTTTGTATTGGCACTTTGTCGACATCGTCTGGATATTCCTCTATCCGTTGCTCTATCTAATTGGACGGCACTAATGTCTTCATCACACGAAGCCCATCACCACATCGTTCCAATTCCGGTCTACGCGGCGATCTTCGCGACGCTGCTTTTTGGTACCGCGCTGACTGTGTGGGCGGCCTATCAGGATTTCGGCTTTCTGAACCTGCCCATTGCGCTAGCGATCGCGACGGTGAAAGCCAGCCTGGTCGTGCTCTACTTCATGCACGTTAAGTACGCCAGCAAGCTGACCCAGCTCGCCTCCGTGCTCGGTTTCATTTGGCTCGCTCTCTTGCTTGGCATGACGTCCTCGGGCGTCTTAACTCGCGAGTGGATCGGCACTGGTCCAGGCTGGGCACTGCAGCCTGTTGATGCGGGCGCTGTTCACCACGATCTTGCGACGGGCGGGACTGCGGCCGCGGAGCACGGCGAAGAAGCCGAAACGCCGGCTGCGGAGCAGGGCCAAGAAGGCGAAGCGCCGGCTGCGGAGCACTAGAACGAGGTTTCCTCGAGAAAAGAGGAAAGGGCGCGGCAACCGCCGCGCCCTTTCTTTTTTCCGGCCGCGTTGTTAGAACAACGCCGTTGAACGCCTCGTCCAGTTCTTTCCCTTCTCTTTGGCGATCACTTCCATCTTCTGCACGTATCCGCTCGCCTGGGTCAACACATGGTGCAAGTCGTTGCCGATACTGATAAAAGTGAATCCTTTGTCCAAGAATTCGCCCACGCGGTCCGTACCGAATAAGAATAGCCCGAGGATCGTCTTATTGGCTTGGGCTGCCGTTATCAGCTTGTCTGTCGCC
>CAZYOX010000222.1:0-7497 GCA_964649285.1 uncultured Bryobacterales bacterium
GAACGATCCTTGCTGCACGCGGGAGGGCACGAGGTAGTCGCGCGCGCCTTCGGGCGTCGAGCGGGTCATCATGGGCGTCTCGATTTCGAGAAAGCCGAGGTCGTTGAACGCTTCGCGAATGGCGAACGCCGCCTTGTGACGGAAGCGGATGTTGCGCTGCATCTGCTGGCGGCGGAAGTCGACGTAGCGGTAGCGCAAACGGGTCTCTTCGCCGATGTTCTCGTCGTCGAGCACGAAGGGCGGAGTGCGGGCGTCGTTCAAGATGTGCAGTTTGTCGACGGCGATCTCAACGGTTCCGGTGGCGAGGTTAGGGTTGACGGTGTCGGCGTCGCGCTTGATGACGCGGCCTTCGATGGCCACGACGAATTCGCTGCGCAGGCTCTGAGCCTTGGCGTGGGAGTCAGCCGAGACTTCGGCGTCGAACACGCCTTGGGTAATGCCTTCGCGGTCGCGCAAGTGGATGAAGATCAGCCCGCCCAGATCGCGGCGGCGATGCACCCAGCCCATCAGCAGTGCGCGCTGACCCACGTGCTCTTCGCGCAACTGGCCGCACGTATGGGTCCGCTTGAGTTGGCCAAATGCGTCCAACCCAACGTTCGTTTCCTGATCCATCAAGACTCTCCTCGATACTCCCTGCTGAGTTGGACGTAGCGTTCGGCGTTGGCCCGCATGCGCTGCAAGTCCTCGTCAGTGGTCTGTCGTTTCACTTTGCCGGGCGCGCCCATGACGACGCTGCGCTCGGGAATCTGTTGGCCTTCGGTGACCAGGGCTCCGGCGGCGACGATCGAGCCGGCCCCGATGCGGGCCCCGCTCAAGATGGTCGCGCCCATGCCGATGAGGCAATCATCTTCGACGGTGCAGCCGTGGACGGTGCAGGAGTGTCCAACGGTGACGCGGTCGCCGATGATGAGCGGGATGTTGTAGTCAATGTGCAAACAGGTGTTGTCCTGGATGCTGGTTTCTGCCCCGATACGGATCTTGTTCACGTCGCCGCGCACGGTGACATTGCACCAGATGCTGGAGCGGTCGCCGATGACGACGTCGCCGATTACCTGGGCGCTCTCGTCAACATAGGCGGAGGGGGAGACGGCAGGCCACCGTCCGCGGAAGACGCGTATCATGACTCTGAAATTGAGGAACCGAGCCGGGACGCAGTCCAGGCAGAACCGCCCGCTCCCGACAGCGTATCACACTGTAAGGACGGGGGTTGCGGCGCCGCTACGCCACTGCCGAACGACTTGCTATCAACTCGGCCGCTACGCCCAACTCCGTTCGCTTCAAGAATTCCAAGAGCAGGATCATCTTGTGAGCATGCACCGGTTCTTCATGGCGGCAGTAGTGTTGGTATCGCAGGATCTGTTGGGCCGCTAGCTGTCGTGATTTGCCGGGAGCCAGTCCCGGGTCAAGAACCCGGGCTCCGAGGTAATCCACGATGTAGAGCAATTCGTCGCTCGACAAGCCTTCCAGAAAACGCCGCGTCACGCGACGGCGGTGGGATTCTGTGACGGAGACGAGGGCGGCGACTAAGGAAGCACGGTCATTACGGGACTGAACGTTGCTGCTTCTCAAACTGTCTCCCTGGGAACTTACGCTCCCTTTAACCAAATTATCTCATTGTCGAAATCCGCTGCGCAACTGCATCCACAAGAAAACAAAACACATAGCGACACCACCGATCGGTAGTGTATACCTCGCAGTGTCGGAATCGGAGGCCCTCAGGTCTCGATGTCGCGGTAAAGATTGACCCAAGAACGGCAGCCCTTGTAACGGAGGTCGCTGGGGATCGTAACCGGTTCGGGCAGGGTGAAAACCGTGACTTGGACCAGGTAGAGCGGCAAATCGGGGCGGTATTCATAGCGCATGCGCAGATAGGGTTCGGCCCAGATGTGGTCCTCGGACCGTAGCATCTCAGCGATATCAGCGGGGGCGGGGTGGACGTCCACGACTTCGGCGCCGCGGTGAATCGTAAGTTGGTCTGGTTCGGAAGGCTTGAGGGATTGGAACAGTTCCCGGTATTGAGGGCGGATCCAGTCCTGCTGCTGATGCTCCCAGGTGGGGAAGAAGAGAAAACGACGGTGCTTGAGCTCGAACCCGCGTTTGCCTTCAGCGATACCGCCCTTACGCAGCAGGACGTTTTGTTTGCCCTGGGCCAGAGCTTCGATGACGACGGCCCACTCTTTGAGGGCGACGTTCATCGGGGCCCAATGGCGATATTGTCGATGAGCCGGACGTTGCCGAACCAAGCGGCGAGGGCAAGCCGGCACTCGCGGTCGACGTTTGCGACCGGCCAGAGAGTATCGCGATCGACGATCTCGATGTATTCGATGCGGGCCAGCGGCTCGGCGGCGATCAGACGGCGGGCGATGTCGATGAGGACTCGCGATGCCCTTTGATCAGAGGCCTGGGCGGCCTGGAGGGCGCGGTAGAGCACAGGCGCGGCGCGCCGTTCCGCGGGGGACAGGCGCACATTGCGCGAACTCAGGGCGAGGCCGTCAGGCTCGCGAACGGTGGGCACTCCGATAATCTCCAGCGGAAAGTTCAGGTCGCGTACCATGCGGCGAATGATGGCTAGTTGCTGGTAGTCTTTTTCGCCAAAGTAGGCGCGGTCAGTGGGCGCGGCAGCGAAGAGCTTGGCACAGACGGTAGCGACGGCGCGGAAATGTCCCGGGCGGTAAGGGCCGCACAAACCCTCGGAGAGTTCCTCCACGTCGACAAACGTCAGCTGCTTCTCTGGGTACATTTCTTCGACAGAGGGCGCGAACAGCCAATCAACGCCGGCGGCGCTGCAGGATTCTAGATCGGCATCGAATGTCCGTGGATAGGCGTCGAGATCGCTCGCCTGGTTGAACTGGGTGGGGTTGACGAAGAGAGTGACGACCGTTCGCGCGCAGGAGGCCTTGGAGCGGCGAACCAGTTCGAGGTGGCCCTCATGGAGCGCGCCCATGGTCGGCACGAGCCCGACACTCTCGGCTCCGCGGCGCGCCAGCAAGACGTGGGCGCGCATCTCTTCGATGGAAGAGACGACTTGTGTGGTCATGATTCGGTTTCGGGCGGGAACTTGCCGGAGCGGACCTCCGAGGCGTAGTTCTCGAAGGCCTGGATCATTTGCTCGCCGACACGGGCGTAGACTTTTGCGAACGGCGGCGAATACTCGCCGAGACCCAGGATGTCGTGCATCACCAGGACCTGGCCGTCGCAGTGTGGGCCTGCGCCGATGCCGATGGTCGGAATATCAAGTGCGGCCGTGACTTGGGCGGCGACGCCGGCTGGGATGGACTCGAGCACCAGCGAAAACGCTCCAGCCGCCTGGATCCCTTGGGCCTGTCGCACGAGCATCTCGGCGTCCTCGGGCGTCTTCGCTTGCTTACGGAAACCGCCGAACTGGTGATAGGACTGCGGGGTGAGGCCGAGGTGACCCATGACAGGTATGCCGATTTCGACCAGGCGAGCAACGACTTCACAAACGGAAGGGCTACCGCCTTCAAGTTTCACCCCCGCGGCGCCGCCTTGTTGGATGAGGCGTCCCGCGTTGCGCACTGCGTCCTCGATGCCGGTGTTGTAGCTGAGGAACGGCATGTCCGCCACCACTAGCGGCCGCTGAACGGCTCCAGAGACGGCTTTGCAGTGGTAGATGACGTCGTCGAGCGTAACTTCGAGCGTGGTCTTGCGCCCTTGAATGACCATGCCCAGCGAATCGCCGACGAGGATGACGTCAATACCCGCCTTCTCCACCAAAGCGGCTGCCGAGGCGTCGTAAGCCGTCAGAACTGCGATCTTCTTGGCGTCGCGCTTCCATGCGCGCAAATCGGGCGCTCTTACCGGGCGCATCAGGGCAGGTACCTCAACACTTTCTAGTCTAGCCGCTTGAGCGGCCTGTCCAGAGGGGGAGGCGCGGCCCCGTTGGCCTGATCAAGGCCCGGGGCGTCCATAGCGCATTGCTTATAGCATAAATAACGGAAAAATGAGAAGCTAATAAGAGCGAAATAATACTCAAGAATCCTCCCTGGCTTGAGGTTCCTGGCTGTTGTTGACGGACGTTCCGCCGTTTATTACCGTAATAACTGGGGTCGGCGCGCGTCAGCGCGTCGTCTAAGAGGTTAATTCCAAAAAATGAATCGTTTCAGACTTTTAGTTAGGGGTCTGTCTGTCTTGGGCCTCATGGCGATGTTGTCGCTCATGGGGAATGCCCAGGTCACGACAGCTACGCTCGCTGGAACCGTTACGGACGCCAGCAATTCAAGTATTCCGGGAGCTGAGGTGACGATCACCCATCAGGAAACCGGTGCAGTTCAAACCAAATCAACTACCGCCGCGGGCGATTACCAGTTCGACTTTCTGCGGCCCGGCACCTATAGCATCACGATCGAGTCCGACGGGTTCAAGAGATCCCAGTCGACTCCATTCGAGCTGCTAGCTGGACAGAATGTCCGCCAGACGCATGTCCTGGAAATCGGCGCGGTCACGGAGACCGTGGAGGTTGAGGGCTCAGCTCCCTTGGTCAGCACCGTCTCCTCCGAGCAGGTGGAAAGTTTCGACACCGCTGTGGTGCAAGACTTGCCCCTGGCTCGGCGCAATTTTTCCAACATTCTCAGCGTCGGCACGGGCGTGACCAAGTCCGGCGGAGCAACACGCCTCAACGGCGTCGGCCGGAACGGAACCGGAATCGCTGTGGACGGCACCGAAGCCAGCGCCGATCCCGAGGGCCGCAGCACGCAAACATTTGGCGGAGCTGCTTATGTGGACATCATGAGCATCGAGTCTATCTCGGAAGTTCATACGGTAAAGGGAGTCCTTCCGGCCGAATTTAGCGGCGGCTTGGGCGGTCAGATCAACGTCCTTACCCGTTCGGGCACCAATGAATGGCACGGCAGTCTGTTTGAGAATTTCCAAGCGGAAAACCTGCACGCACAAAACCCCTTCCAGGTAACCAAAGGCGCCTTCACCTACAACCAATTCGGCGGTTCGATCGGCGGCCCGATCGTGAAGAATCGGGTTTTCCTTTTCTCCACCTATGAGGGTTACCGCGAACGTAGAGCAGCGCGCGTTTCCGGCGACGTTCCGACGCCGTCGATGCGAGAAATGGCGATTGACGCCGTGCCCGAGTATGCCGAGCCGTTGAAATACGTGCCGTTGCCGAATCAGCCGTTCGCTGCGGGTGCGTTAACCGGCAGGTACGAATCAAATGGCAGCCAAACTGCCCGGGATAATCACTTCGACTTCAAGGGAGACATCCGGCTGACCGACAGCAGCAACTTGGCGCTGACCTACAACCGCGGGCGGCCTTACCGGAACTTGCCCAGGCTATTCGTCGACGGCTCCAACGACCAGGTGAGCAATACCACTTCCGATCGCTTCACGGCCAGCTATGTTCTGGGAGGTGCGGCCTGGACTTCGGAGACTCGCGTGGGCTACAACCGCAACAACTCCGAGAGAATCGACGGCATTCTTACGATTCTCGATCCCGAAAACCCGACTGAGCAGCTCGCCTATGGCCGGCGTCTCGGCAGGCTGAACCCCAACGCCTTGGGCTGGAGCACGGCCGGCGCCGAACTTGCGGCGCTGGAAGGCCCCACGATGACGTTCGCGGAGAAGATCTCCTGGACGCTCAATAAGCACGCCATCAAGTTCGGCGGCCAGTTTGCCCGCCACTGCTGCGAGCGAGCGAACCCGGAGAATGTTGTCTGGCAATACAGCAGCATGGAGGACTTCCTCGGCAACATCCCGAGCGACATCAACGCCTCCTTCGGCAACGGCGAGTACCACGCAACGATGCAAGAATTCGGCTTCTTCATCCAAGACGACTGGAGGGTCAGCTCGAAGCTAACGCTCAACCTCGGCATGCGCTACGACTATTTCGGGCATGTGGTGGCTGAAGAGCGGAACAACTCGGGAAGCTTCTTGGTGAATCCGGACGGATTATTGGACGCTGCCTTTAATGTCGGACCGATTCGGCCGGCTGATAACCCCTATGAGAGCGACGCGCTGAACTTTTCTCCGCGCTTCGGCTTCGCCTACAACGTAGGCGGCAGCGGCAGAACCGTCGTCCGCGGCGGCGCAGCCTATGTATTCAGCCCGCAGATTCTAGGCTCCTTCTGGCAGTCGGTAGGAACCACGCATGTGCCGAAGAGAGTGCGCTTTAGCCGGCAGCAAGCAATCGATTTGGGTCTCAAGTACCCCCTCTACAACGAAGATCTGGCCAAAGTGGTCGAGCAGCAAGCTCAACTGAATGGCTTCACAAACATCTTCAGTGCGGTCGATCCGCAGATCCAGAATCCCTACGCGTTGCAGTACAGCTTGGGCTTCCAACGGGAGTTGAATTCGTCGTTAGTCTTGGAAAGCGCCTTCGTGGGCGTGCGCGGAACGAAATTCATCATGTTCCGTCCGTTCAACGAACCGGACCGGATTACTGGCGTCCGTGCCAACCCCAAGTTGCTTGCTAACTTCTACGCCGATGCCTCCCAGAACACGAGTTATGTGTCCTGGCAGACCTCCATCAGGAAGCGGTATTCCCACAATCTAAGCGGGAGTTTCCACTACACCTACGGTAAGGCGCTGTCCAACGGCGGCGGCGACAACGGAGCCTATTATCAAGGCGACAACGATTCCCGCATCCAAGACTTCTTCAACGCTCGCGCCGAGTACGGACCGACCGTGGGCGACATTACCCATGCCGTTTCCTCTCAGGTGGTCTACGATACGCCGGCGCTGTCCAGCGTCGGCAATGCGGTCATCCGCCAAGCTTTCGGAGGCTGGCAGGCCTCGGCGATCATCACCGCCCAGAGCGGCGCGCCGTTGGGCATCACTCAGAGCTCATCGCGCTACCATTCCCGGCCCGATTATCTAGGCGGCCAGACCGTGAACGACGGTTGGGAGGACTCACTGGTCTACCTGAACAAAGCCGCTTTTGAGAAGGTAGCGATTGCTTCGGCATCGGGTGGAACGGTACGTCCGGGCAACCTTGGTTGGGGCGCTGTCCGCGGTCCTGGCCTCTGGAACGTGGACATTTCGCTTGGGAAGAACTTCACGATTACCGAGCGGGTGACCCTGCAACTGCGTACCGACATGTTCAACGCTTTCAATCACGTGAATCTGTCGGGCCTCCAAACCAACATCAACAACGCCAGCTTTGGAAGGCTCCAAAGCACAACCGGAGAGCGGACAATTCAGCTCAACGGCCGGCTTACCTGGTAGGACTTCCAGTCTTACCAACTACACGGGGCCCCGCGCGATCGCAGCGCGGGGCCTTTTTGTTTTGCGGCGGACGGCATCCGCGAAGAATGCCAGGCGCAGGCACTCGACGTTCGATCTGCGGCAACCGCAATGCCTTCTAGGCTGGTCGTTTGAGGTCTGGTCCCCAGGGGAGGCGCAGTCCCCATGGCCGAATCAAAGTGAGAAGGATCCACAACACAGCGTCTGCAGCACAGGCTGCAATCGCACCCACGCAGCATAAGGACGCAATCATACCCTAGCGTCTTCTCCTATAAAATTTACGACTAT
>CAZYOX010000223.1:0-7445 GCA_964649285.1 uncultured Bryobacterales bacterium
TCCGATCAAATCGCCCTCAGCGTTGAACTCCAGCACGGGCGGCGCGGGTGCGCAGCACTCCGAAGCCGGCGGATCCCAGGTCGCGTAAACCTCTTTCCGTTCCAGCGAACCGCCGCGATGAATAACCCACACGTTATTTTGGTCGTCGACGTCGACCCCGATTACCGCACCCATGACCCAGTGGTTTGGCAGCGGTTTCGGCCACATCGGGTCAACCTCGAACCTGGGAGCCATTGGCCCGTCTGCTTCCGTCGTTGCCGCCTGTTCGGCAACAGGAGCCGAACTGCAGCCCAGCAGTCCAGTGATGATCAGCGCCGCGGCGCCAAAATGGAGTTTCTTGGTCATGTCGTTCCTCGCTTCACGGGGCGTAGGGTATGATACACGGTCTCAGCCTGAAGCGACACAGTGATATACCGTTTTTGTTCAGTTCTCTTGGCGTCATGGCTTAGCCTAGCTGGCGCCGTAACGCTCCAGGCTCAAGACATTCCGCTTGACGTCGCCGTCCATATGTTGGTCCGGCCCGACGGAAACCGGCTCCAATTGCTGGTGCGCATGCCCCTGCAGTCGGTCCGAGACGTTGAGTTCCCGGAGTTTGGGCCGGGCTATTTGGATATCGAGCGACTGGCCCCCCAACTCACGGACTTGGCGGACCTGTGGCTCGTCCACGACGTTGAGGTTTACGAAGACGGAAGCCGTCTGCCGACGCCGCAGGTCGCTGCAACGCAGATTTCTATCCAATCCGACCGCTCCTTCGCTTCCGCCGACGAAGCCGTCGCCCACGTCCGCCAACCGCTGCCGCCGAACGCAGCCAATCTGGTCTGGAGCCAAGTCTGGTTCGACGTCCTGCTCGAGTACCCCATCACTTCGGACCAGGCGTCGTTCTCGATGCGCCCAGGCATGGAGCGGCTCGCCGCGCGCGTCGTCTCAACGCTGCGCTTTTCGCCGCCTGGAGGCGCGGTTCGGATCTATGAGTTTGAGGGAGATCCGGGGGTCGTCCCGCTGGATCCCCGCTGGAATCAGGCCGCCTTGAGGTTCGTGGAGTCCGGTTTTTTTCACATTCTCGACGGCGTTGACCATTTGCTCTTTCTGTTGTGCCTAGTGATCCCTTTCCGGCGCGTTTGGCCGCTGATCGGCGTGGTTACCGCCTTCACTATCGCCCACTCGATCACCCTGGTCGCTTCGGCCTATGGCCTCGCGCCGGACGGTCTGTGGTTCCCGCCGCTGATCGAGACGCTGATCGCCGTCTCCATCGTTTGGATGGCACTGGAGAATATCGTCGGCGTCACACCTCAGAACCGCCGCTGGATGTTCGCCCTGGGCTTTGGGCTCGTGCATGGCTTCGGCTTTTCGTTCCTGCTGCGCCAGACGCTGCAGTTTGCCGGCGAACACATGCTGACCTCGCTGGTGGCTTTCAATATCGGCGTCGAGATCGGTCAACTCCTGGTGCTGATCGTTCTCGTGCCTGCCCTTGGCTTGCTGTTCCGCTACGTTGTGGCGGAGCGCATGGGTACGATCATCCTCTCGGCCATCGTGGCCCACACCGCCTGGCACTGGATGACGGAGCGCGGCGCCGTTCTGGCGGAGTTTGACATCCCCTGGTCCGCGGATGTTCTGCTTTGGATCGTGGCCTTCGCCGTGATCTTGACCGTCGCGCGTGCGTCGCGGCGGTTTTTCGTGCGGACGGAACCTGTCTCCGAAGTGTAGGATTACCCTGTCCAGGGAGGCGTCGACGCCATGTCCATCCGCCTGTTGCTCTGCTTTGCACTTTGCGCGCTCGCCGCGTTGGCTCAAGAGCGCGTCTTTTACTACCCCAAGCCCGTCGAGCGCACGCTCTATGTCGCGCCGATGAAGCCCATTACCCGCCTCGACGACCTCAAGGCTAAGTACGCGGGGCAGACCGATTGGCGCGAAAAGATCATCGATGACGGCAACTCGCTGGCGTACATGATCCAAGAGGCGCCGGGTTCGAAGTACGCCCGCCGCTTGTTCCCCGATTCACCGGCTTGGTGGGTGGTCGTCGAAGGGCGCATCCGTTTTGAGATTGAGCAGCCCGGCGGGGGCTTTGAGACGGTGGAGGCGACCAAGGGCTCTTACGTCTTTGTTAATGAGCGCACGGTGCACTCGCTGGAAGTCATCGGCGACCAACCGGCGATCCGTTTTGAAGTGACCCTGTACTCCGCGACGCCTGTCTTCGAAGAGAGGCCCGCCGTCGCTCCCGGCTCCTCCATCGAATACATCCCCGTGCGGCTTAGCACGGGACCGAATCCGCTCGACGTACCCGACCCGGGCGGTAAACCCTGGCCGTCGCACGTGAACGTGTACCAATTAGCCGAAGAGAATGCGGACCGCAAGAACTGGAGCCGCGAAGCAATGCGCAGGAACCGGGTACGCGGCAACTTCATCTGCGGCCACGCCGTGACCGGCGACGGGACGCCCACCGCCGGAGAACGCGGACACATGCACTCGGACTTTGCGGAATTCTGGGTCGTCATGCTTGGGGAACTACGTTGGATCTTCGAGGGCGATGTCGCGACCGCCGTCTACGGCAAACCGGGCGACATCGTTTACGCTCCCCCCAAGACGTTCCATATGCCCCAGTTTTGGGGCAAGGAAGGACTCAACTGCCGCCTCACCAGCAGTACCTTCCCGAGCGCCAACCACCTCTACGACGTGGAGGAGCTTCCTTAGAGAAGGTTGTCCTACTTTCTAGCGCGCCACTCGTCTCTCGTTTGTCCGTAGACGTCGACGGAGACGTCCATCGGCGGCGGCAGAAGGACATTCTCGCGTTGCCGGTAGGAACCCAAGCGCTCGGCCACACGGATGGATGGGGCGTTGTCTTTATGGATGCAGTGGATCACCTGGTCCCACCCCAGTTCGTCGAAAGCGTAGTCGATCGCGGCGGCCGCGCCTTCCGTCGCATAGCCCTTGCCTTGCGCCGCGGCGATGAGTCCCCAGCCGACTTCGGGTCCGGGCCAGCCCCCCGTCTCGCCGCCGGGATACCACGGGCCGAGCCGCCCAATCCAGCGGCCGGTCTGCTTCTCGATTACCGAAAACATTCCATGGCCCAATAGGGCCCAGGAGCCAACGATCGTGGCCATAAAGCGCCAAGCCGTGTGCTGCTCCATCAGACCGCCGATGAAACGCATGGTCCGCTCTTCGCGTCCGAGCGCTGCGTAGGCTTCGAAGTCTTCCTGGACGGGCGGCCGTAAGATGAGCCGCGAGGTTTCGAGCGTAGGACCGACTGTCGTCATCGAGAGTTGTTCAGGCATTGAAACACATTCGGCCGCTAGCGCGTCCGTCGGGCCGGCCTTTCGCCGGGGTGCGGCCCTTCGCGGGAGCAACGGCGCCGGCTGGCGGGGTTTGGCCCTAGGGTGGTCGGCGGACAGTGCAATGAGAGCCGACGTCCGAATTGACTTGAGGTGCTGCCCGGTGCTGAGATGAAAGGGTCTGTGCCGACGTAGCTCAGTTGGTTAGAGCGCCTGATTGTGGATCAGGAGGCCGGTGGTTCAAGTCCACCCGTCGGTACCATCCCCTTTTCGGTCTGAAGTCCGATCAGTTCGTTCGCAGTTCTAGGGCTGATGCTCCTCAATTCTCTCGCGTAAAGGGCACGAAGGCTACCGGAAGTACATTAGTCGCCTTGACTTCGCAGCCGGGGCCTTTTTCGAGCATTTGCAGAGACTGATCGCGACCCTCGACTCCGACTGGTATGACGAGCTTGCCGCCGTTTTTGAGTTGCTCGATGAGCGGCGGCGGAATCTCTTCAGGAGCAGCCGTCACGAGGATCGCGTCAAAAGGGCCAACCTCGGGCCAGCCTCGATAGCCGTCGCCGATTCTGACCGTGACGTTTTCGTAGCCGAGCCGCTCAAGCGTCTGGGCAGCGCGTCGCCCCAACGGTTCGACGATTTCGATCGTATAGACGTGATCCACGATCTCGGCCAACACCGCAGCCTGATATCCAGAACCTGTGCCGACTTCGAGCACGATTGATTCTGGACCGACCTCCGCGAGATCCGTCATTAAGGCGACGATGTAAGGTTGGGAAATGGTCTGGCCCTCGCCGATGGGAAGGGGACGATTCTCGTAAGCCACGTCTCGCAGCTGAGCCGGCACAAATTCGTGGCGCGGCACAGCTGCCATTGCGTTCTTAACGGATTCGTCGAGACGCACTACGCCTGTGTAGCTCCTTGTCTCTCGGACATGGCGTTCGATCTCTTCAATAAGTTCGGCCCGTTGTGCATCAAACGATGCTTGGGCGCTCGCCGTCATCGCGGCGACCAGCACTAGAGCCAGGACAGTTGCGGGAAGACCGGACATGGCCGGTAACCTCAAACGCTTGCGCAAGCGGCGCATTGATAAGCTCCCGCTGCCCAACGGGACTCATTGTACAAGGGCCGTGAGGTGACCGGACTGGCTGAGACCGACGGCCAGCTCCACGGCAACAACCGTCATAAAAAAGCGTTGGAAGAAAAGTCGAATGGGCGAGTGTGGGGGCTTCATCTGCCGATGACTTCTTGGCATTAGCGGCGGCCTAGGGCGAACCCGTAGTCCGGCGGAGGTGCGCGGCAAAGCGGATGCGCACGTAGTCGATGTGCCAAACACCGTCATCTCCCCGCAAGCGCGGTTGCAAGGCGGCGTCGACCTCATCCAAGATCGCCTGGCGCTCGCTGGCTGGGGCGAGCGCCAGCAGATGGTCGGCGAAGTTCGCCAGCCACTCGCGGGCATCACCCGGCGTTGGCGTGGGACGAGGGATGAGTTCGGCGCGCGCGACGTCGAAGCCATTCCTTTCGAGCACCGCCGCATGCTCGGTGGGGCTAGGGAAGTACCAGCCGCAGGTCTCGTCCAGCTCCACGCCGCGCCGCGACATGGCGTCGCGCAACGCCCTACGCACCAGCGCGATGTTGCCTTGGCCGCCAAACTCGCCGATGAACCGCCCTCCGGGACGCAGCGCGCGAGCCACGCTTTGAACGACATCGTTGGCTTCGTTGATCCAATGCAACACAGCGTTGCTGAAGACCGCGTCGAACTCGCTGTGGAACTCCAGCCGGCGAGCGTCGGCGACTTGCGCCTGAACGCCGTTGCGACGAGCCGCCTCGACCATCGCAACGCTCTGATCGAGAGCGACGACGTCGCAGCCCAGAGCGATGAGTTTCGCGGTCAATGCGCCATCGCCGCAGCCCAAATCGAGGATGCGCTCGCCTGGCTGGCGCGCTAGCCAGTCGACTACCGGCAGGCCATGATCGGAGACGTAACGCGCCGTTGCGGCGTAGAGGGAAGGATTCCAGTCCTTGGCCATATCGCAGCCTAGCATTTCGGTACCAGCCGCCATGAGGCCAAGTAGGGTCTTTCGACAGGCATCGTAGTGTCGCGAGCCTAGCGCCCGAAACACCCTTTCGGAGCGAAACTTAACCAAGGAAGCAGGAGTCGGCCTGGCCCGGGCCCGGATACTGTTCCCTCTTGTCGCATGATTGACGTGGGCAGTCAGGTTGGCGACTACGAAGTCCTGGCGACGCTGGGCGCTGGCGGCGTGGGCGGGGTTTACAAAGTTCGCCACCGCATCACCGGACGCGTCGAAGCGCTCAAGGTTCTGCTGCCGGCTCGGTCGTTGGACGGGGAATCCCGCGAAAGGTTCCTGCGGGAAGCGAGAGTTCACGCAAACCTGCAACATCCCAACATCGCATCCGTGCTCACGGCCTTTGAGTCGGAATACGGTTTGGTGTTGGTGATGGAATTAGTCGAAGGCGAGTCGCTTGGAGCGTATCTGGAGCGCGGGCGCCTAACTTGGGACGAACAACTGCGCTTCGCTGTACAGGCGCTCTCTGGTCTGGCTTACGCGCATTCCCGAGGCGTGATCCACCGCGACATCAAACCCGAGAACCTGCTCATAGACTCTGCGAAGACGCTCAAGATCACCGACTTCGGTTTGGCGAAGACGGAAACGGATCTTCGACTAACGGCCACGGGAACGCCCATGGGCTCGGTCTACTATCTTTCACCCGAGCAAGTGACCAGGGGCGATGCGTTGGACCATCGGGCGGACATCTACTCGATGGGCGTCATTCTCTACCAACTGGCCACGGGACGGCGGCCGTTTCGCGGAAACCATGCTTATGAGTTGATGCGCGCTCACGTCGAAGAACAACCGACGCCTCCTGATGAAATCGATGCGACGATCCCTGCGGCCTATAGCCGAGCGATTCTCAAAGCAATGGCCAAGAAGCCGGAAGATCGTTTCACGTCGGCCGATGAGTTCAGCTTCGAGTTGAGCCAAGCTCTGCGAAACCCTCCGGCGCTAGCGGCACTGCCCGCAAGATCAGCGGTTCCAGCAGCCGCAATGTCTAAACAGCACAGCGGACGTCGCAGACAGGGAGCTCTTGTGCTCCTGGCGATCATCGCGGTAGCTGGCTTACTCGTCGGTTCGTGGTCGCTGCCTACCTCGCCGGTCGAGCAGGCCGCCGTGGATCAACAGTTACCGGATCCCGCGACGCCGCAAGATGAGCCTGCCGTTCAGGCGGACCCACGTGCAGGGCTGGCAGAGGAACCCAAGCCTTCGCCCATCCAACCCGCTGAAGAGGCGCCGCCGCTTGATCAGGAGGCAACCCCTACAGCGGTCGCGAGTCTGGATCTGCCGGCAACCGTCCAGGTCCGCATCTTGAATAGCTTCGGGTCGGACGCCGCCGGCGAGATAGCAGCTCAAATTATCTCTCCCCCCGAGCTTGTCGGTTATCGCGTCGGCGGGCAGGTGATCGGAGCGAAGAGCAGCGGCAAGCCGGACGGCGAGTCCGATCTTCGAATTGCGTTCACAGTTCTGGAAGGCGCTGGGCAGAACGTAGCGATCGAGAGCGAGATCCAGGGCTTTCGCAATTCCCAAGGCGGCTCAGGCCTAGATGAAAATGGCAAAGAGCTGAAGATGAAGAGCGGCATCCTTAAACGCGGTAAGAAAGTTGCGGCCGGCATTGGCTCGGCCGTCGGCGGGCTGTTCGGCCGCAAGCGGAACCGCGACCGCATGCCGAACTCGGCAACTCTGACGACGAGGGCGGCGCGCATCTCCTTTTCGCCGGGAAGCGAATTCGATCTCTACGTAACGCAGTTGGATGCCGACTAGGTCTGGCTCAGGGTTTGACGAGGCTGCCGTCGAGGGCGCGATCGAGACGGTAGGCGCCGCCGTTCTCCCAGGGCTTGATGGGGTATTTCGCGGCGATCGTCTCGTCGATATCGATGCCTAGCCCTGGACGTCCGCTGCCGTAGAGATAGCCGCGGCGAATCTCGGCGACGCCGCTCATCATTTCGCGAACGGAGTCGGGGAAGCCGTTCTCTTCTTGGATGCCGAATCCCGTGCTCGAAATATCAACGTGATAGGCGGCCAGTTGGTTGACTGGGTCGTTCTCGCCGCCTTCTTTGAAGGCCGTCTTGGAGCCGAAGGTTTCGCACAAGACAGCAAGCTTCTT
>CAZYOX010000224.1:0-7410 GCA_964649285.1 uncultured Bryobacterales bacterium
GGTCGACGCGGTCGTCCTTCCCTGCGAGCTCAACATTGGCCCCTGCTAGGTGCCGCCCTGATGGCAATAGATCAAGCCCATCGAATTCCGTCTTGATGATGGCCGATTCTATGGGAATCCGATCCACCAGGACTTCGTAGACGCCAATTCGTTCTGGATTGTGCGGATAACCCAATCCGCCGGTCGAATTTGCTTGGGGATCGCAGTCCACAACTAGGACGCGGCAATCGGCAGCTGCCAGCGAAGCGGACAAGTTGATCGACGTCGTGGTCTTTCCGACGCCGCCCTTTTGATTGGTTATGGCAATAATACGCGCCAACGGAGTTCTCTGACGTAAAGTTCACCCAGAGTAGCACACGCTCGCTTCGCGAGCCAGACAACGTTCCACGTGGAACCTTTCACCAGCGCCACTGCTCTCGATGTTCCACGTGAAACATCAGGAACCGGTCCGATCGACGATAACCAGCTCCCCTACAAGATTCCAGGGAAGCGGAATCCTACGCCTAATGCTCCAGATCCCCGCCCGCTCAAGCGTCGCATCGGCGTCCGAGCCGCGCAATAAGGCCGCTCGCGGCGCCAAATCGGCTAAGCGCTTCACCAGCGGCTCCACCGCGACGGCCCGCATGATCACCCAATCAAAGGTGCCCGCCAGTTCTTCTATCCGGCTCCCGGAAACCCGAACATTTCCCCAGCCGCGCGTCACTTCCTTCAAGAAAGTGGACTTCTTCGTTACCGATTCCACCTCCAGCATCTGGATTCTGCTGTCCATGGCAGCGATCGGTAAGCCCGGGAATCCCGCCCCTGCCCCCAAATCGGCAACAGTACCCGACAATTGAACTTCCCGGGCGAGAAACAAGGCTTCCCCGAAATGGCGACGGGCGACCTCTCGAGGGTCAATGATGCGTGTTAGATTGATCCGAGGATTCCAGGCCTGGAGCAGGCGCTCGTGGTGGAGCATCCGGTCGAAGGCCTCCTGCGTGATGTCTAGACCCAGCTGAGAAACAACTTGCCGGAGTTCAGCTTCGAAATTAGGCGTCGACGGGCTCAGGGCGGGGCGCCTCCAGGTGGAGATTCAAGATGGAAACAGCGGCAGGCGTAACGCCAGGGATGCGAGCCGCCTGCGCCAACGTTCGAGGCCGTACTCGCTCCATCTTTTCAACCATTTCCCGTGATAGGCCCGCGATTCCGGCATAGCGGAAGCCCTCTGGAATGCGTTGTGACTCGGCCTTCTTGAGTCGGGTCACGTGGCGCCTCTGCTGCTCCAGGTACCCAGCGAACTTGATCTCGGTCTCGACAGCCTTCCATTCCGGCCGGCTTAGGCGCACATCGGAGTACTTGAGGAGCAAGGGCTGGATATCATCGATAGTCACTTCCGGCCGCCGCAAATAACCGTCAAGAGCCGTACGGTTGGCGGGAATGCCGCCTACCCGCGCGAACAACGACTGGGCGTCAACGTCTGCTGGATCGGGCCGATACGAGGCAATAAACTCTGCGGCCCGCTTCCGGTCCTCATCGCTCTTTTGGAACCGCCGCCATTGCTCTTCGTCCACCGATCCCGCGCTCCGTCCGATCGGCGTGAGCCGCTGGTCAGCATTGTCGATTCGCAAATGGAGCCGAAACTCTGCGCGCGAAGTGAACATGCGGTACGGCTCGTCCGTTCCCTTGGTCACCAGATCGTCGATCAGGATGCCGATATAGCCGTCCGCCCGCGAAAGCACGACAGGCGCGCGATTCTGCAACGCCAACGCGGCGTTCATACCGGCCATCAGCCCTTGGCATGCCGCCTCTTCGTAGCCCGTGGTCCCGTTGATCTGCCCGGCCAGATATAGCCCCTGGATGCGCTTGGTCTCAAGCGTATGCTCCAGTTCCGTGGCGTCGACCGAATCGTACTCAATCGCATATCCCGGACGAATCATCTCCGCTCGCTCAAGCCCCGGAACGGAGGCCACCATGGCTGTCTGCACGTCGATCGGCATGCTCGTCGACAAACCGTTGACGTACACTTCGTTGGTGTCGAGCCCCTCGGGCTCCAAGAACAGTTGGTGCCGCTCCTTGTCCGCGAACTTGACGATCTTGTCTTCAATCGAGGGACAATATCGCGGACCTACGCCCTCGATCTGCCCGCTGTAGAGCGGCGAACGCTGGATGTTGTCGCTCAGCAAGCGCCGCGTCGCGTCCGTCGTGTAAGTGATATGGCACTGGATCTGTTCACGATCTATACGATCGGTGCGGAAAGAAAACGGGGTCGGCTCCGCATCGCCGGGTTGCGGCTCGCAGCGCTCCCAATCAATCGTCCGGCCGTCCAGTCGCGGAGGGGTGCCGGTTTTCAGCCGAGAGCACCGAAAGCCCAATAGTCTAAGGCGTTCTCCTAAGGGAATGGACGATGGCTCACCGTTTCGCCCCGCTGGATAAGTGGTTTCACCTATGTGGACCAGGCCGTTGAGGAATGTGCCGGTCGTGATGACGACCGCGCCTGCCTCGATCCGCCGTCCATCGAGAAGCTGGACTCCCCGGCAGACGGGCCGATCGGAGCCCGGCCGCTTCTCCAACAGCAGGTCGATCACCTCGGCCTGCTTTATCACCACGTTCGGCTCCTCTTCGAGCCGCCGGCGCATTTCCACGCGATACTGCTTCTTATCGCACTGCGCACGCGGCGACCACACCGCCGGCCCTCGGCTCGTGTTGAGCAGACGGAATTGGATGCCGACCGCATCGGCCGCCAAGCCCATGACTCCGCCTAAGGCGTCGATTTCCCGAACCAGATGCCCCTTGGCAATCCCGCCGATCGCCGGATTGCAGGACATCTGTGCGATGAGGTCGGCGTTGAGGGTGACAATTGCCGACCGCAAGCCCATGCGTGCGGCGACGGTCGCGGCTTCACAGCCCGAGTGTCCGGCGCCCACAATGACCACGTCGTAGCGCTCCATCGCATTGATTCGCATGGACTTTCGCGTCAAGGCGCGTTAACTCCCATTGTATCCCGGGTGGAGTTACCCGCCAACGATGACCGTCAAACGCATCTATCATACTCATTCTAAAAGATTTACATATTATCTAGGCCGTGCTGTCCTTCCTTGTTATCCTAATTGGTCATACTCCTAGCGCGCCCATGAAAGCATTGGTAATCGGCGGCGGCGGCCGCGAACACGCCCTCGCCTGGAAGCTCTCTCAATCACACTCCATCGAGTCCGTCTACGCTACGCCCGGCAATGCCGGCATCGCCATGGATGTTTCTTGCATTCCCGGCGACCCGGCCGACCCTGCGGAGATGGCCGCGCTGGCTGATACGCTGGGCGTCGATTTCACGGTCGTTGGACCCGAGGCGCCGCTTGTCGCCGGTGTCGTCGACGCCTTCCAAGCGAAGGGCTTGCCGATCGTCGGTCCAACGCAGGCCGCGGCACAGCTAGAGGGCAGCAAAGTCTTTTGCAAGCGCTTTTTTGAAGAGTTCCACATTCCAACCGCCGCCGCCGTGACCGTTGAAACCGTGGAGCAGCTTGATGCCGCCCTGGACAAGATCGGCGTCCCGGTCGCCCTTAAGGCGGATGGCTTGGCAGCCGGAAAAGGCGTCATCTTGGCCGACGATCTTGCGACGGCCAAAGCCGAAGGACGCCGCTTACTCTCGGGCGAAGCCGTCGGCGCCGCCGGAAGACGCCTGTTGGTTGAACAGTTCCTCGAAGGCCGTGAAGTCAGCTTTATTGTGCTTACCGACGGCGAGCGCACCTTCGAATTTCGCGCTGCGCAAGACCACAAGGCTGCCTATGACGGGGACCAAGGCCCCAATACCGGCGGCATGGGCGCCTATTGCGTCGACGCAATTCTCTCCGACGATCTGCGCCAGGCCGTCATGAATACGATCATCGAGCCCTCCCTCGCCGGAATGAGCACCCGCGGAACAAAGTTCCAAGGCTTTCTCTACTGCGGTCTGATGATCACCGCCGACGGCCCCAAAGTTCTCGAATACAACGTGCGTATGGGCGACCCCGAGACGCAGCCGCTGCTCTACCGCATGAATGGCGACTTCGGCGAACTGCTCGCTTCGGCCGCACGCGGGGCGCTCGATCCCTCGCTGGTCGGCTGGCGCGACGGCGCGACGGCCTGCGTTGTGCTAGCCTCCCACGGGTATCCGGGGGACTACGAAAAAGGCAGACAGATTACCGGGACGGCGCAAGCCAACGCGACCGGCGCCAAGGTCTTCCACGCCGGCACGATGCTCCGCGACGGCAAACTCGTCACCTCCGGCGGCCGAGTCTTAGGAGTGACTGCCGCTGGGCCCGATCTGGCCGCAGCGATCTCCGGCGCCTATCGAGCCGTAGAGAAGATCTCTTTTGACGGGGTCCAATATCGCTCCGACATTGGTAGTAGAGGACTCAAGTCATGAGGGTCGGACTGATTGGCACCGGCGCCATCGCCCACAAGCACGCCCAAGCGTACGCCGAGCTGGGCTATAAGCTCGCAGCCGCCGCCAATCGCAACGCTGAAAAAGGTCGCGCGTACGCCGAGCAGTATGGCGCTGAGTTCTTTGACGATTGGCGCGCTCTGGTCAGCAGCCCCGATATCGATTACGTCGACGTCTGCACCTTTCCTGATTCGCATCTGGAGATCGTCCGAGAATGTGCCGCCCAGGGCCGCTCCGTGTTGCTGCAAAAGCCCATGGACCTGACGCTCGAAGCTTGCCGCGAGATGATCCACCTCGCTGGCGAAGCGCATATCCGCCTGGGGGTCGTCAGCCAGCACCGCTTCGATGACAGCACGATTTTTCTGAAAAAGGCATTGGCCGACGGCCGCCTGGGGCGCTTGTTGCAGGTAGACGGCTATTGCAAATGGCACCGTCCCCAGAGCTACTACGACCGTAGGGGTAAGGGCACATGGGAGGTTGAGGGCGGCGGTGCGCTAATCAACCAAGGCATCCACACGCTCGACGTCATCATGTACCTGGCCGGTCGCGTCCGGTCCATCTCAGCGAATTGGCAGCTTGCGGCCGCGCACACCATGCAAGCCGAGGACGTCGTCAACGCTTTGCTGACCTTCGAGAGCGGAGCCACTGGAGTCATCCAAGCATCGACGGCGTTTTGGCCGGGATACCCCGAGCGCATCGAACTCCACGGCACGAAAGGATCCGCCGTGATCGAAGGCGACCGGCTGGTGCGCTGGGATGTCCAGGACGACGCCGGAGACGGCGCTCCGCTCCAGGTCGCCGCGGACGCCTCCGGCGCTTCAGACCCGATGGCCATCCCCGTCGAGAACCTCAAGCGAAACTTTGCCGACTTCGGCCACGCCGTGGTTTCCGGCGCCGCTCCGCTCATCGACGGTCACGAAGGTTTGGCGGCCTTGCAGATCGTTCTAGGGGTTTACGAGGCCGCCCGGTCCGGTCAGACGGTCCGCCTGGATCAGTAGGTTGGCCCAATCCGCCAGGTAACGAATTCGCGGTGGCCCAGCTCTTCGCTGAAGGTCTTGCGACCGGATGCCGTCTCCAAGATGAACTTGTAAATCCGCTCGCCCAATTCGGGAATGGTTTCTTCGCCATCGGGAACCGTGCCGGCGTTGATATCCATGTCCTCGGACATGAACTTCCCTGTCTTCGAATTCGAGGCAACCTTAACGACCGGAACGCTGGGGAACCCGAAACAGCTCCCGCGGCCCGTGGTGAAAATGCACACGTTGATTCCGCCCGCGGCCAAGCCGGTCACCGACGGCGGATCGTAACCCGGCGTGTTCATGAAGACGAAGCCCGTCTTATCGATACGCTCGGCATAGTCGTAAACGGCAGTCAGATTGGAGGAACCGGCCTTCGCCACGGCGCCGAGGGACTTCTCGGCGATGTTCGTCAGCCCGCCCGCCTTATTACCTGGCGACGGATTGGAATCGAAGGAGCCGGCGCCCTTGAAGCGGGCGACGTAATCCAGATACCAATCAATAATGTCCAGCAGCCGCTGGCCCACTTCGCGGCTTACCGCGCGGCGCGTCAACAGATGCTCGGCGCCATAGACCTCGGTAGTCTCCGATAGGCAAACCGTGCCGCCTTGCTTGACCAGCAAATCGGAAAAATAACCCGCGCCCGGATTGGCCGAGATGCCCGAGAAGGCATCCGAGCCGCCGCATTCCAACCCGACGACGAGCTTGGACACAGGGCAAACCACCCGTTGAAAGGAGCCGACCTCATCAATTAACTCGCGAACAGCCTTCACGCTGTCCCGCACGGCCGCGCGCGTTCCTCCGCTCTCCTGCAGCGTGAAGCCGCGCCGAGGCGCATAACCGCGCTGGCTCTCCTCGCGCATGTAATAGCCGATCTGGTTGACTTCGCAACCCAACCCAACGACAACCGCGCCGACGATATTTGGATGGTCGACCACGCCGTCGATCGTGCGCTTGAGAAGTTCCGTGTCCGGCCCGGATGACTGCCCGCAACCATCTCCATGCGGGAACGAAACCACGCCGTCGATGTTGGTTCCGCCAAAATCGTAATCGTCGAAAGCCGCCGCTACCTTGTCGACGACGAACGCCGAGCAATTGCTGGCCCCGACGACGGCGATGTAGTTCCGCGTGCCGACGCGACCATCCGGGCGGGGATAGCCCATGAAGGTGTTTTCCTTGAGCAGCGGGATATGCGGCAGATCCGTCAGGGCCGTGCCGAACTCATAATTCTTCTTGCCGATGTCCCAGGTCAGGTTGTGCGTGTGAACCAACGAGCCTGGTTGGATCGTCTCCGCCGCCACGCCGATCTCAACGCCGTACTTGTAGACCACCGAGCCCTTGGGAATCTCGCGGACGGCAACTTTGTGCCCGGCGCCGATTGCCTGCCTTACCTGGAGCGTGCCCCCCTCAAAGGAGATCGTTTCATCGGCAGGCAGAGACGCTCGTGCAACGACGACATTGTCGTTCGGATGCAGACGAATAAAAGGATTTTCTGGGACGACCGTCGGCCCTAGCGTGACGAGTGACATGGTTTAACGAAGCCCCGCTTCATTTCGTATCTTCCCAGATTTTCCAGCCAAGGGAACATTCAGCGCCGGTCGTGCGTCTTTGCCCGCATATGCGCTGGCCCCTGACGTTCGCGTTGGCTCTTGCCGCCAGCACCGCCGCTCTTTCTTACATTTCCTTCTCGCACTCCTTTCAGGAGTACGAGCAAGCGCAAGTTCTGGTCGTCGGGCGGGTGCTAGGGATACAACTCGACGCCGGCGTTCGTGAGCCGGATATCTCGTCCACCCGTGAGGTCAGGGAAGCAACGGCAACAGTAGAGGTCCTGAGGTCGAGATCGCTGTCCGACGATCTTCCGGCTCCCGGCGGCGGGCAGCAGATGCTGCTGCGCATCTACCGGCACGTGGACGGGGAGTTTCTTGTGATGAACGGCCCCTCGCTCCCGGCGGTCGAACAGGGACGAGTTCACGTGTTTCCGTTGCGCGGCCGTGAAGG